>JBEANZ010000155.1:0-4786 GCA_041165185.1 Verrucomicrobiota bacterium
CAAAAGATGGTTGCAGGGGCTGACATGCCACGCTCCACCCTGCACAGCCGAAGCGAATTGGTCAGAAAATAATGCGCGCCTTGCCTGCCAGCACCTTACTCGCTTTCACCGGAATCCCGTGAGCCGTGGGTCGGGCCGAGGAAATCGGCCTTGCACTTTCAGACGGGCGCGTTTGCCTCGCCGCGCCTGAACCGGAGAGGTGGCTGAGTGGCCTAAAGCGCTGGTTTGCTAAACCGGTGATGGGGTTTAAATCCCATCCGGGGGTTCGAATCCCCCCCTCTCCGCCAGTTTTCCCGAAACCAGAACCGCTCCGGGCGGAAATAAAAATGCGGAAGCCGTTGATTATCGGACGCGAACAAAGTCCCTGATTTAACGGCCACGAAATAAGTTCTGCTTTTGACCCGGCGGCGAAGGGACGAAATACCCCGTTGGACGAGGTTGTTTTGAGTGCCGTTAAATTTCTCCGCGTGAATTTTCCCGCGATTCTGCGATAATCGCGGGCGAAATAAATCACCTTGGGGCCGAGGCCAAATGGATCGCCCCTCCCACTCAAAACGGAGGTTTTTGCCATGCCGACGATCTCATTACCCGCCACCGTTCGCGCCCGCGCCCACGCGATAGCGGTCGCCATCTACACGCGCGTTTCCACCGCCAATCAAGTCGGCGGGCGCTTCGATTCCTGCGAGAGTCAGGCCGCCGTCTGTCGCGATTTCATCGCGAAACACGCCAGCGACGGCTGGTTCGAGGTGGCGTGCTTTTCCGATCCGGCCTACTCGGGCGGCTCGATGAACCGGCCCGGCATTCAGGCGCTGAAACGACTCATCGAGGCCGGCGAGGTGACGGTCGTGGTGATCTTCAAACTCGAGCGCGTGCTGCGCAGCACCGACGAATGGGGACCGTTCCGCATGTTCCTCCAGCAGCACGGCTGCCGGCTCGTCAGCCCGACGGAAGACCTCTCGGACGAAACGCCGTCCGGCCGACTGAAAAACAACCTCATGATGAGCGTGGCGGAATACGAGCGGCTGAACACCGCCGAGAAAATCCGCATCAAACTCAACGAGCAGGCCAAACGCGGCTTTTGGACCGGCGGGCAAGTCCCCTTCGGCTACGTTTACGACGAGACGCTCCAAGTCCTGAGTCCTCACGCCACCGAAGCCGCAACCCTGTGCCGCATTTTCGAAATGGCCGCCGGTCTCAAGTCGCTCACGGAAATCGCAAACACGCTCAACGACGAGGGCCTCCGCACCCGCGCACGGATTTTTAACCGGCGCAGCGGCGACAAACAAAACGTCGGCGAGAAGCGTTTCCGTTCCGACATTGTGCGCCGCTTGATAACTCGTCCGCTCTATGCCGGCCGGGTGCGCATGAACGGAAAAGAATTTCCCGGCCAGCACGCAGCGCTCGTGTCGGACGAACTGTGGCAGCGTGCGAATGCCGCGATTCGGCCGGCCGCGTTGCCGGCACCCCGCCGGTTCCGCGACCGCGACAAGCATTTTCACCTGCTCAAGTCTGTCGCATTCTGCGGTTGCTGCGGTCGGGCGATGATTCCCAACGCCAGCGGCAAGCTCGATCCCGACGGCAAGCCCTACCGCTACTACACCTGCGGCTACGCCCACAAAGAGCGCACGGACGCCAAGTGCCCGGTGCGACACGTCTCAGCCACCGCACTCGAAACGGCGGTGGTCGGGTTTCTGGGCGCGTGCAGCCAGCACCCGGATGCGCTCGCGGCCACCACTGCGCACGCCAAGGCCATGCGCCAAACCGACCGCGCCGCTGCGCACGCGACTTTCCGAAATCGAACGCAACCTCGCAGGCGTCGCCGCCCGACTCCGCAACTGCGCGCGCGTCCTGATTCTCGGCCAAGCCATCGCGCTTGATGACGTGCTGCGCGAGCAAGCCGAGGCGCTCAACGCCGACAGACAGCGACTCATGGTTGAACGCGAACAGGTTCGCCTCGAACTCGCCGTGTGCGAGGAAGGCGACATAGAAACCGCTCGCGTCAGCCAAGCTCTGAGCAAATTTAGCGAACTGCTGCCGAGCCTTTCGCCCAACGAACAGCACGATCTCGTGATGCTGTTTCTCGAACGCGTCGAAGTGCGCCCGTCCTCACGGCCTCCCGGCAAACTCGCCACGGGTGTGCGGCTCCTCGAGTTGCGCCTCAAGCTCCGCGTCAATCGCTTGGTCGAAAGCATGGCGGAGCGCCTCGTCATCGAGGAGCGTATGCAACGTGCCTACTCCGCTACGCCGACCCGGCCGCTCGTTCTGACGCTCGATGTTTCCATCGCGCCGCCTTCAGGCGCGGCGAAACCGGTCACGCTGCTCGCCCCGTTTCCCTGCGAACTGGGCATCGCCCGCCGCCCCGCTGCGCCGGAACCGGAATCACCGCCTATGCTCCATCCGATTCACCGCGCCCGTGCGTGGCGTCGCCGCTTGGACAGCGAGCGCGGGCTCAACCAACTCAAGCTCGCCACCGAGGAAGGCCTTTCGCCCGGCTCGATCACGCACCACCTGAAACTCCTCCAACTCGCTGACGACATCCAGAGGAAGCTGTTAGATATTACGAAAGCCGAAGACGTGCGGCGCTACGGCCTCAATCAGATGAAGGCGCTCGCCGAGTTGCCCCACGATGAACAGCGGAGGCGGTTCAGTGAGATCGAGCGTAAGGAATCGACCAACGCATAAGCAGGGTGCGTTTTAATGGAGCCGCGCTCCTGCGAGCGCGGCGAAGGCCACGATCCCAGACTTGGCCTCGTAGCCGAGTGCGAGATCATCAACCCGGCGAAATTCCCCGCGACTGGCGGGGGCCGCGCGACCCGGCCGGCCGGGTGGCCACCGACGGGGCGGTCGCGATCACATTGCGGTGCGCGAGGGATTCGCGTTGGGCGGCGAGCACGCGGCTGACGCGCTCCATCTCCTCCGCCGGCACCGCGGCCTTCGCCGCAAAATGAGGCCAGCGTTGCACAGCGGCCGCGACTTGATTCGTGATCGACTGGATTGCCTTCGGGTCTGCGCCCGCGTCCCGCGCCACCGCAGAAATCCGCGCCACCGTCGGCGCGCGCCATTCCCCGCCGATGCCCATGCCGCGCATCGACTGCACCGTCGGCGACGCGAACACCAAATCGAACGCAGGCGAAAACGTCCACTCGCCCCGCCGGTAAACGAAGGCGTGGTTCTTGCCGTGGTCGTCACGGTTGCTGGCCGCGACATTGAAAATCATCCGCCGGACGCCTTCGATCACTTGGTCCATGTCCCGCGTCAGCGCCTTCGCGACGAGCAGAAGACCGCGATAGTCGCATTTGTCGGGGTCCTTGTGGGCGACACCGGCGAAGGAATGCACGTGGATGCGCTCGCTGCCGTCGCGGTCGAACCGCTTCACGCCAAAATGCCGGCGCACCGTGCCCGCTTGATCCGGCACCGCAAACAACCGCGTTTCCGGTATCGCGATGCCTGCCGCGCGGGCCATCGCCGCGTAGGCGTGCTCCACGGGTCCGATCGTGTTGTGGGCGCTCAGGTCAAATTTCACGAGCCACGGCGTATAGCCGGCCGGATGCTCACCGGCGCCGTAAAGCACTTCGCCGGGCGCACGGTCGTTCACTGCGACCACGACTTTGGGATACGCGCCACCGGCGGTGCCGCCGGCCTCCACCAAATGCGCCAGCACTTTGCCGGCGGTTCCGGTCACGACCGCACGGGCTTCGCGTTCCAGCACGAGCAGTTTGGTTTGCTGCAAGCGGGGCGCAGCACCGGGCTCGGGCCACGCCGGCTCATAGGTCAACGCTCCCATGCCCCGCTGGCCGACGTAGGCCAGCCGCATCAACGGTGTCACCTTGTTCGGTTTGATGCCTTTTTCCGCAAAGCGCATCTCCATGAGCTTCGCGCCCCACGAGTCAGGCAACGAATCGTGAAACAATCCGGGCAAGCCGTCGAAACTCTTGGCGTGGTAATACTGAACGCCCGCCTTCCGCGGCAAATGCAGCGGCGAAAGCTCGTGGCCTTGCGCGAGCCATTGTGGGTCGTATTCAAAAAATATCCGGCCGCCTCCCTCGACCAATCGGCCGACCGGCTGTCCGTGATAGGCGACGTTAAGCATGTTTGTTCCTCCGCCCGCGCTTCCGCTTGGGCACGAGGAGTTCATCGAGGGAACGCGGCGCATCGGGGAGCGCGCACACCTGGTCGATGTCCCGCAAGCGATCCAAGACCGCGAGCACGCGCAACAGGCGCAACAGTGAAATCTGTCCGGTCTGCTCGAACAAGCGGTAGGTGGCCGGCCTCAACCCGGCCCGACGCGCGAGTTCGTTCTGCGACCAGCCGAGTTGCAGGCGCGTCGTTCGCACTCTGGCGGCCACTTCAATGGCTGCCTCCATCTCGGTTTTTAACGCCAACATTTTGGTAGTAAAAGACATATTATCTCTGTTTCAACCATTATGTTGGTAGTTATTTAGAGTTTCAGTTTCTGCTGTGATCGGCGCGTAGTCGGTAAAGCGCGCCCTTGGTTCTGCCGATCACCTCACAATTGCCGCTGGCGCGCAGTCGCGTCAGTTGCCGGACCGTCGTGCGGCGGCTGACGCCCAAAGCCGTGGCCAAATGCCGCGGAGCGGTCGGCCCGGCGTATTGGAGAAAACGCGCGAGCTGTCGCTGGACCGGATCGTCAATCAAATCCAACGGATCGATCCGCGCAGCGGTAACCGTTGAAGAACGGCCCGCCAATGCGTTCGGCCTCCGCACCAGTCGCCCGCTTCGCACCAACGCGGTCGCTAGAAATTCCCCGATCCGACGGAGGATTTCC
>JBEANZ010000156.1:0-18578 GCA_041165185.1 Verrucomicrobiota bacterium
CCCTTCTGGCATCCCTTCAGGATGCTCGATCAAAAACAAACTGACCGGGGGTGTCGCCGCAACGGCTCAACCCCCGGCTACTTTCTGGCACACCTCCGGCGTGCAAACCATCCCAGCCGCCAGAACCGGCGCGCCCCGGAATCCTCAATTCAATGGCAGTGGGGCGTGGCCCTGGGCTATCGACGTTTGCCCCTTCGGGGCTTCTGAACGGGTGGGCTTCGACCCGCCGGAAATAGCGAGGAACCTCTCTTGCCTGGCGTGCTTGGTTTCTTGTAGGGCCGGCGCTCGTCGCGGGGCCGTCGCTGGGCCGTCGCGGTTCGTGCGTATGAGCGAGGGCGGTCGCCGGTGGGCACTCTCTCGCGGGCAAAGCGCGACGGCTCGCCGGCGAGCGGCGGCCCTACGGTCCAAGCGCATCTCGTCAATGGGATGCCACGAAGGTTTCGTGGCAGGCGGGCGGGGGGAGGTTTCACTCGCTTACGCTCGCAGCTACGAGGCGGCCGCGCCGGGCGCGCCGGGCGCGGGGGCTACGGGAGTTCGTAGAACTCGAGGAGCATCGCGCCGCGGCCGGCGGCGGCGTCGGCGATTTGGAGGTTGTAGCTGCCGGCGGGGAGCGTGACGACGACAGCGGAGTCGGCGGCGGTCGCACCGAGGGCGAAGGCGCCCACGCTTGCGGCGGCGGCGGCGATTTCGGTGGCGTTGGCGGCGGTGGTCCAGCGGGTGTTTTGCGCGAGGGTGGTCGCGCCTTGTTGCACGCGGAGGACGGGGGCGGGCAGGACGGGGGTCACGCCGAAGAGGGTGTTGAGGGTGGGGCCGACGGCGCGGATGAGCACGCGTTTGGGGGTCGTGCCGGAGATGGAGGCGCCGAAGTTCACGGTCTCGCCGCCGGCGAAGTCGAGGCGGGTGGAGAAGTTGGCGAGGCGGGTGGTGCCGGCGGCGGCGGGGCCGGCGTCGTAAAGTTCGAGGAGGACCTGGCCACCGGCGCCGGCGAGGCCGGTGACCTCGGCGGTGTAGGCGCCGACGGCGAGGGTGGCGAGGATGGCGGCGTCGTTGCCGGCGGAGTCGAGGGCGAAGGCGTTGAGGTCGCGGGCGGTGCTGACGATGGCGGAGAGGTTGGGGGCCTGGAGGAGGCCGGCGTTGGTGGCGACCACCTCGGAGCCGCGGAGGATGCGGAGCTGGGGCCGGGCGAGGAAGCCGGTGACGGAGAACTGCGCGAGGCCGGGGCCGACGGCGCGGATCAGGACGGGGCGGGGTTCGGCGCCCGAAATGACGAAGCCGGTGGTGAGGGTCTCGGCGGCGCGGAGGGCGTGGCGCACGGAGAGGTTGGAGAGGCGGGAGTCGACGGTCGGGGTCGGGCCGGGGCCGGAGCCGGGGACGTTGCTGGTGCCGACGAAGAGGCCGGTGGCGGGGTCGACGCTGCCGGAGACGCGGGTGCCGTTGGCGGTAGTGACGCTGAGCTGGCCGGCGAGGGCGGTGGCGTAAACGGTGACCTCAAGGTTGGCGGTGGTGGCGGCGCCGTTGGCGTTGGTGAGGCGAGCGGCGTAGAGGCCGGCGTCGCCGGGCTGGATGTTGACGAACGTGAGGTTGGCGGAGGTCTGGCCGGCGAGGACGGCGCCGTCCTTGGACCACTGGATGGCGGGGGCGGGCGAGCCGGTGGCGGCGACAGTGAGGGTGGCGGTGGCGCCGACTTCGACCGCGAGGCTGCCGGGGTTGCCGCTGACGCCGAGGATGCGCGGGGCGGCGGCCGGGACGGCGGCGCCGGTGGCACCGGTCGTGACGGTGCCGGTGATGGCGCCGGTGGCGGCGTCGACGGTGCCGGTGACGCGGGTGCCGCCGTCGGTGGCGATTTCGATGGGGCCGGAGGCGGCGAGGCGGACGACGTTGACGGCGACGGGGTCGCTGGTGACGGCGCCGCCGGAATTGGTCACGCGGACGGTGTAGCGGCCGGCGTCGGCGGACTGGGCGCTGGCGATGGGGAGGAAAGCGCCGGTCTGGCCGGCGATGGCGGCGCCGTCCTTGAGCCACTGGAAAGCGGGCAACGGGTTGCCGGTGGCCTTGACGGTGAGCGTGACGCCGGTGCCCTGGTCGAGGATGAGCGTGGAGGGGGTGGTGCCCACGGAGACGACGACGGGGGCGAAGGCCCCGCGCGCGCCGCTGACGAGCACGCGGAGGAAATCGCTGGCGGCGGCGCCGCGGGAGTTGGTGGCGACGACGTTGTAAACGGCGGCGTCGGCGAAGGTCGCCTCGGTGAGGACGAGCGTGGAGGAGGTCTTGCCGGCGAGGAGTTTGCCGTCGCGATACCACTGGTAGGTCGGCGTGGGGCTGCCGGTGGCGACGCTCGAGAGCACGAGGCTGCCGCCGGCGGCGACGACGGCGGTGCCGGTGTTGGTCACGCCGGAGAGGCGCGGGCCGACGATGGCGGCGGGGCCGCCGGTGGTGACGCCGCCGGTGAGCAGGCCGTCGGCATCGAGGGTGGCGGCGACCTGGGTGCCGTTGCCGCCGGAGATCGAGAGGCCGCCGGTGCTGCTCAACGAATAAACGGTGAGCGGCACGGCTTCGCCGGTGACGGTGCCGCCGGCGTTGTTGACGCGGACGGCGTAAAGCGCGGCGTCGGAGGGCTGGACGTTGGTCAACGAGAGCGTGGTGCGCGTCTGGCCGGGGAGCGGCGCGCCGTCGCGGAGCCACTGGTAGGTCGGCGCGGGGTTGCCGGAGGCGACGACGCTGAAGCTGATGGCAGAGCCTTGGGTGACCATCACGCCGGACTTGGCGGAGAGGCCGGTGATGACGGGGGCGACGTTGCCGCCGGTCGTGGTGGTGACGCTGCCGGTGAGCACGCCGGTGGTCGGGTCAACATTGCCGGCGATCTGGGTGCCACCGGAGGTGGCGAAGCTGATCGGGCCGCCGGTGGTGGTGGTCTTGCCGATGGTCACGCCGAGGGTGGCGCTGGTGACGGCGCCGGCGGAGTTGGTGGCGGTGACGGTGTAGTTGCCGGCGTCGGAGGCGGAGGCGTTGCTAAACGTGTAGGAGGAATTCGTCGCGCCGCCGAGCGTGACGCCGCCGCGGAACCACTGGTAGGCGGGCGCGGGGCTGCCGGTCGCGACGGCCGCGAGGGTGGCGGTGGTGCCGAGCTCGACGAGGAGGTCGGCGCTGGTATTGACGCCGGCGATTTTGGGGGCGACGACGGCGTTGGGGCCGCCGGCGGTGACGCCGCCGGTGAGGGTGCCGTTGGCGTTGAGCGTGCCGGCGACCTGCGTGCCGTTGCCACCGGAGATGGTGAGGGGGCCGTTGCCGGAGGGGAGATTAACGACGGTCACGGGGACGGCGGCGGAGGTGATATTGCCGGCGGCGTTGGTGGCGCGGACGGAATATTGGGCGGCGTCGGCGGGCTGGGCGTTGGTGAGGGTGAGGCTCGCGTTGGTGGCGCCGGAGATCGGGGCGGCGTCCTTCAACCACTGGTAGGTCGGGACGGGGTTGCCGGAGGCGGCGACGGTGAACGTGATCGTGGCGCCTTGGTTGAGCATGACGCCGGACTTGGCGCTGATGCCGTCGATGACGGGCGCGGCGGGGGCGCCGCCGCTGGTGGTCACGCTGCCGGTGAGGACGCCGGTGGTGGCGTCGACCGTGCCGGCGATTTCGGTGCCGCCGGAGGTGGAGAAGTTGAGGGGGCCGCCGCCGGCGGTGAACTTGCCGACCGTCACGCCGAGGGTGGTGCTGGTGGCGGTGCCGGAGGCGTTGGTGGCGTCGACGTCGTAGTTGCCGGCGTCGGCGGCGGTGGCGTTGGTGATGACGAAGGTCGCCGACGTGGCGCCGGTGACGGCGACGTTGTTCTTGAACCACTGGTAGGCGGGGGCGGGATTGCCGGTGGCGACGGCGGCGAGGGTGGCGGTGGCGCCGGGCTCGATGAGGAGGTCGGCGCTGGTGTTGGGGCCGGAGATTTTCGGGGCGACGCCGGCATTGACGCCACCGCTGGTCACGCCGCCGGAGAGCACGCCGCTGGCGTCGATGGTGCCGGAGACGACGGTGCCGTTGCCGCCGGCGATGGTGAGGGGGCCGGAGGAGCCGGAAATATTGACGACCGTCACGGGGACGCCGGCGCTGGTGACGGCGCCGCCGGAATTCGTCGCGCGCACGGCGTAGAGCGCGGCGTCGGTGGGCTGGGCGTTGGTGAGCGAGAAGGTCGGGCTGGTCGCGCCGGCAATGACGTTGCCGTCGCGGAGCCACTGGTAGGTGGGGACGGGGTTGCCGGCGGCGGAGACGCGGAAGCTCACGCCCGCGCCCTGATTGAGGAGGACGCCGGTCTGGGCCGAAATCCCGTCGACGGTGGGCGCGGCGTTGGCGCCGCCGCTGGCGGTGACAGTGCCGGTGAGCGCACCGGTGGGGCCATCGACGTCGCCGGCGATCTGGGTGCCGCCGGAGGTCGCGAAATTGATCGGGCCGCCGCCGGTGGGGACTTGGCCGATGGTGACGCCGAGGGAGGAGCTGGTGGCGGTGCCGGAGGCGTTGGTGGCGGTGACGACGTAGGTGCCGGCGGCGGCGTTGGTGGCGTTGGTGATGGCGTAGGTGGCGCTCGTCGCGCCCGCGATCACGGTGCCGTTGCGGGTCCATTGGAGAGTCGGCGTTGGGCTGCCGGTGGCGACGGCGGAGAGGGTGGCGCCCGCGCCGACCGAGACGAGCAGATCGGCGGCGGTGGTGACGCCGGCGAATTTCGGGGCGACGACGGCGTTGGGGCCGCCGGCGGTGACGGAGCCGGTGAGCACGCCGTTCGCGCCGAGGGTGCCGCCGACTTGCGTGCCGTTGCCGCCGGAGATCGAGACGGGGCCGGAGCCGGAGGCAATATTGACGACGGTCACGGGGACGCCGGCGCTGGTGACATTGCCGCCGGCGTTGGTGGCGCGGACGGTGTAGGTCGCGGCGTCGGCGGGCTGGACGTTGGTGAGCGTGAGGCTGGCGTTCGTGGCGCCGGCGAGGGTGTTGCCGTCCTTCAACCACTGGTAGGTCGGGACAGGATTGCCGGAGGCGACGATGCTGAGGGTGGCGGTGGAGCCTTGGGTGAGCAACATGCCGGACGCGGCGGAAATATTATCCACGGTCGGGAGCGCGGTCGCGCCGCCGGAGGTGGTGACGCTGCCGGTAAGGATGCCGGTGGTGCCATCAACATTGCCGGCGATGCGGGTGCCGCCGGAGGTGGAGAAGTTGAGCGGGCCGCCGCCGGTGGTGATCGAGCCGACGGTGAGGCCGAGGGAGGTGCTGGTGACGTTGCCGCCGGTGTTGGTGGCGGTGACGGTGTAGTTGCCGGCGTCGGCGGTGGCGGCACTGGCGATGGTGAACGTCGAGGCGGTCGCGCCGGTGAGGGTGAGGCCGTCCTTTTTCCACTGGTAAGTCGGGGCGGGGTTGCCGGTGGCGACGGCGGCGAGCGTGACGGTGCCGCCGGCGGAGACGAGGAGGTCGGCGGCGGTGTTGACGCCGGCGATCTTGGGGGCGACGACGGCGTTGGGGCCGCCGCTCGTGACGGAGCCGGTGAGGACGCCGCTGGCGTCGAGCGTGCCGCCGACTTGCGTGCCGTTGCCGCCGGAGATCGAGACGGGGCCGTTGCCGGAGGGGAGGCTGACGACGGTCACGGGGACGCCGGCGCTGGTCACGTTGCCGCCGGAATTGGTGGCGCGGACGGAGTAGCTGGCGGCGTCGGTCGGCTGGACGTTGACGAGGGAGAAGGAGGTGGCGGTCGCGCCCGTGATGGCGTTACCGTCTTTCAACCACTGGTAGGTCGGGACGGGATTGCCGGAGGCGGCGACGCTAAAGGTGGCGCCCGCGCCCTGGTTGAGCATGACGCCGGACTTGGCGGTGATGCCGTCGACGACGGGCGCGGCGTTGGCGCCGCCGGTCGCGGTGACGCTGCCGGTGAGCGCGCCGGAGACGGAGTCGACATTGCCAGCGATCACGGTGCCGCCGGAAGTGGAGAACGAAATCGGCCCGCCGCCGCTCGTGATGTGGCCGACAGTGACACCGAGGGAGGCGCTCGTGACGGTGCCGCCGGAGTTGGTCGCGGTGACGGTGTAGTTGCCAGAGTCGGAAGTCGCGGCGCTGGCGATGGTGAGGGAGGAACTGGTCGCGCCCGTGATGGCGACGTTGTTCTTGAACCACTGGAAGGTCGGGGCGGGGTTGCCGCTGGCGGCGACGGTGAGCGTGGCGGTGGCGCCGGTGTCGATGAGGATGTCGTCGGGCGCGTAGATGCGCGGGATGGCGGGGGCGACGGTGGTGCCGGGAGGGGTGGCGGTGGCGGAGCCGTTGAGGACGCCGTTGGCGTCGATGGTGCCGACGACGCGCGTGCCGGAGTTGGTGGCGATCTGAATATTGCCGACGCCGGCGACGGTGGCGACGACGACGGAGATGGTGGAGCTGGTGGCGTTGCCGAGGTTGTTGGTCGCGGTGACGGTGTAGTCGGCGGCGTCGGTGGCGACGGCGTTGGTGATGGTGTAGGCGGCGTTGGTCTGGCCGGTGAGGGCGGTGCCGTTTTTCGACCACTGGTAGGTGAGCGTGCCGCTGCCGGTGAAGAGCGGGGTGAGCGTGGCGCTCGCGCCAAACTCGATCACGCGGCCGCTGACGGCGGAGAGCGTGGCGATGACGGGCGCGGCGGTGACGGTGAGGGTGGCGGCGTTGGAGAGGGCGGCGCCGGTGGAGTTGGAGACGAGGACGGAGTAGTTGGCGGCGTCGGCGAGGGCGACGGCGGCGAAGGCGAGGGTGGAGTTGGTCGCGCCGGAGACGGCGGCGCCGTTGCGATACCACTGGTAGGCGAGCGGGGCGGCGCCGGTCGCGGTGACGGAGAGCGTGATGGCGCTGCCGGCGGCGGCGGACTGCGTGAGCGGGTGCGTGCCGATGGTGATGCCGCCGATGATGGTGTAGGTCTCGCCGGTGGTAAACGCGCCGCCGGTGATCGCGTTGCCGGCGAAATCGGTGATGCCGGTGCCGGTGGCCTTCACGTCGAGGCGGAGCGTGCCGGAGCCGGTGATGGAGCCGACGGTGGCGGTGTGGGTCGCGCCGGAGACGTCGCCGGCGTCCTGGCTGACCGTGCCGATGGTGCCGGCGGCAGTGCCGGTGGCGGTGAGGGTGAAGCTGTTGGCGGTGACGCCGGTGACGCCCTCGTTGAACAACACGGCCCACGTCACGCTGGTGAGCGAAGTCGAGGTGGTGCCGGGCGTGCGGCGGGTGACGCCGGAAACGGTGGGGCCGACGGAATCGAGGTTGTAGGTGTCGCCGGTCACAAAGCCGGCGGCGATGGCGTTGCCGAGGGTGTCGGTGATACCGGTGCCGGTGGACTTGAGGTCGAGGCGGATGCTGCCGTTGCCGACGAGGCTATTCACCGTGACGATATACGTGGCGCCCGTGAGGTCGGCGGTGTCGGCGACGAGGGAGGCGATGTTGGTGCCAACGACCCCGGTGGTGGTCATCGTGAAGTCGGCAACATCCACGCCGGTGACGGGCTCGGAGAAGAGCACGCGATAGGTGACGGAGGCGGCGGAGGTGGTGGCACTGACGGGGTTGTCGCGCGCGATCGAGCTGACGCTGGGGGCGACGCGGTCGAGGGTGTAGGTCTGGCCGGTGGTGAAACCGGCGGCGATGGCGTTGCCGCCGGTGTCGGCGATGCCGGTGCCGGAGGACTTGAGGTCGAGGCGGACGGTGCCCGAGCCGATCATGGGACCGACGCTAACATCGATGACGGTGCCGCTCGACGCGGAGACGGTGGTGATCCCGCCGGCGGCGGCGGTGCCGGTGGTCGTGAGCGTGAAGTCGCTGGTGTCGACGCCACTGACGGACTCGGAAAACGTCACGCGGAAGACGAGCGAGGAGGCGCTGGTGCTCGCGCCGGACGGGGTCTGGCGGTTGATCGAGGTGACGGTGGGCGCGGTGGTGTCGACGAGGATGCCGGTGGTGGAGGGCGGGGTGAAGCTCGTCGGCGCGGCGGCGGGCGTGGTGTCGGTGATGGTGGCGCCGTTGAGCGTGATCGAGGTGGCGAGGGCGATGCCGTCGGTGTCGGTCTCGCCGGCCTGAATGGTGTAGCGGAAGGTGAGCGCGGCGGTGCCGGTGCCGCTGAGGTAGTTCGCCGCGCGGGTCGTCGAGCCGATGGTGAGCGCGATCGAAGGCGTGCCGCCGGCGACGGTGACGGTGGTGGGAAAGGTGGCGACGAAGTCGAGGTTCTGCCCGGCGCGGAACGTGGCGTTGGTGGGCACGGCCAAGGCGAGGGAGGGCGCGAATCGCTGCACGCGATTTTGAGACTGGTCCATGACGTAGATCTGGTTGCTCGCGTTGACGGCGAGGCCGAAAGGTCCGGTGAACTGGCCGTCGCCCGTGCCGTAGCTGCCGAACTTCGCGGTGAAGACGCCCGCGCTCGTGAACTTCTGGACGCGGGCACTACTCGAAAAATTGGAGTCGGTGACATAGACGTTGGACGCCGCATCGACCGTGATGCCGAACGGGTTGGCAAATTGCCCGTCTCCCGTGCCGCTCGTCCCCCACTTGGTGACGAAGGTGCCGGCCGAGGTGAATTTCTGGATGCGGATGCCCTGCTGCTCGGCAACGTAAACGTTGTCCGCCGCATCAACCGCCAGCGCGATGGGGTAGTTGAACTGCCCGTTGGCCGTGCCGATCGCGGTGCCGCCGACCTTGAGGAGGAACACGCCCGCCGAGGTGAATTTCTGGAGCCGGTGGTTGTAGTAGTCGGCCACCCACACGTTTCCCGTGGAATCGACGGCGACCCCAACGGGGAACGTGAACTGGCCGTCGCTGGTGCCAAGAGAGCCCCATTTCGCGACGAAGCCGCCGCTGGAGTCGAATTTTTGGATGCGGTGGTTGCCGTAGTCGGCGACGTAGATGACCCCGCCCGAACCGATGGCGATACCTACCGGCCCGGTCGTGGTGTTGGTGGAGTTGACGGTGATGTTGCCCGTCCGGAACTGGCCGTCGCCCGTGCCGCTGCTGCCAAACCTGGAAACAAAGGCGCCGTCGGCGGTAAATTTTTGGACGCGCCCGTTGCCGAAATCCGTGATGAAAACACTGCCGACCGAGTCGAGGGCAATGCTGTTGGCATTGGAGAACTGGCCGTCGGCGGTGCCGAACGCGCCCCACTTCAACTGAAACGTCGGCGCCTGCGCGCGCAGCGCGGCGGGGCCCGCGAGGCCGAGGAGCGCGGCGCTGACGGCGAGGCCCGCGCGGCGGACGGCGCGGGCAAACGGACGCGAGGGACGGAGAGGGCGGAGGCTCATGGCAGTTCGTAGATTTCGACCATCGCGAGACCGGCGGCACCGGTGGCGTCGCGGACCTGGACGTTGTAGGCGCCGGCCGCGAGCGTGAGGATCACGGCGGAATCGGCGGCGCCGGTCGCCAAGGGGAACGCGCCGCTCTGGCCGGCGGCCGCCGCGATCGCGGCGGCGTCGGCGGAGGTGTTCCAGTTTTGGTTGGTCTGGAGGATGGTCGCGCCGCTCGAGACGGTGAGGATCGGCGCGGGGAGCGTGCCCGGCACGCCAAAGGTGCGCGTGAGCGTGGGCCCGATGGCGCGGACGAGGACGCGCCGGGTGGTGGTGCCGTTGACGACGAAACCGGCCGTGAGCGCCTGCGTGGCGGCGAGCTGCTGGCTGGAGGACATGTTGACGAGGCGAGCGCCGGCGGCGTCGACCGGGGTGGCGTCGTAAAGCTCAAGGAGCGTCTCGCCCGTGGCACCGCCGGAGGCGGTGACGGCGGCGGAGTAGGCGCCAGGGCCGACGGGGGTGAGGACCGCGGAGTCGGCGGCGGTGGCGCCGAGCGGAAACGCGCCGACGGTGGCGCTGGCCTGCGTGATGGCGGGGGCGTTGGCGGCGGTGGTGTAGCCGGTGTTGGCGGCGACGGTCGCGCCGTCGCGCGCGAGGGTGAGCGTCGGGCGGGCGAGCGCGCCGGGCACGCCGAACGCCGTCAGCCCCGGCCCGATGGCGCGGACGAGGAGTTGGCGGCTGCCCTCGCCGGCCACGACGAAGCCGGTGACAATGGAGGCGCTGGCGGGCGTGACGACGCCGCGCACGGAGAGGTTGGTCAGGCGGCTCGCAATGGTGGCGGGAGTGCCCGGGGTCCCGGGCGTGCCGGGGGTGCCCGGCGTTCCCGGGGTGCCCGGCGTGCCGGGCGTGGTGGGCGTGCCGCCGGAGACGGTGCCGCTGAGGTTGGTGCCGCCGGCGGCGGCGAGGCTGACCTGGCCGTTGGCGCCGATGGCGACGATGGAGACGTTGGTCGCGCTGCTGGTGATGTTGCCGGCGGAGTTGGTCGCGCGCACGGTGTAAACGCCGGCGGTGCCGAGGGTGACGTTGGTGAGGGCGAGCACGGCGCCGGTCGCGCCGCCGAGGGCGGCGTCGTTCTTGAACCACTGGTAGGTCGGCAGCGGCGTGCCGGTGGCGAGGACGGTGAGGGTGGTGCTGGCCCCGACGTTGAGGAGCAGCGAGCCGGGCACCGTGGTGACGGATTGCACGCTCGGCGGGCGGCCGCCGGCGAGCGGGGCGAGGGTGCCGGTGAGCGCGCCGGTGGCGGCGTCGTAGCGGGTGTCGACGCGGTTGCCCGTGGGCGAGGCGATGGCGATGCGGCCATCGGTGCCGAGGTCGGCGATGGTGAGGAGAAACGCGCCGCTGGTCACGGTGCCCTCGGAGTTGGTCGCGCGCACGGCGTAGCCGCCGACGGCGGCGTCCTGGACGTTGGCAAGCGTGAGCGTGGCGTTGGTCGCGCCGGCGATGGCGGTGCCATCCTTGAGCCACTGGAAAACCGCCGCGGGCTCCGCGTCGATGAGCGCGGAGAGCGTCACTGCATCGCCGCGTTGCGCGAGAATGCCGGAGGGTGTGGCGCGCACGCTCTCAATCACCGGCGCCGCCGGATCGGTGGCGGCGAGGGGGTCGAGCGGGGTGACGGTGACCTGCGCGGCCTCGCTGAGCGCGGTGCCGCCGGCGTTGACGGCGCGCAGGACGTAGGCGCCGGAGTCGGCGGGCTGGGCGTTGGTGACGGTGAGCTTGGCGCGCGTCTGGCCGGCGAGCGCGGTCTCGCCGCGGAACCACTGGTAGGTCGGCACGGGATTGCCGGTCGCCGCGCTGGAGAGGGAGAACGATTCGCCCTGATTGATCCGCACGGCGCTGCGGGCGCCGATCGAGACGACGCGGGGCCCGACAGCGGCCGTGCTCGCGCCGGTGGTGACGCCGGCGGACAAGGTGCCGGTCGCGCCGTCGACGTTGCCGGCGATGCGGGCGCCGCCGGAGGTCGCGATGGTGAGCGTGCCGGCGCCGCCGGTGAGGGACGTGACGGAGACGCCGAGCGCGGCGCTGGTGACGGCGCCGGCGGCGTTGGTGGCGACGACGGTGTAGTTGCCGGAATCGTTGGGCGTGGCGGCGGCGATGGCGTAGGTGGCGCCGGTCGCGCCCGCGAGGATCGCGCCTTCGCGATACCACTGGAAGGTCGGCGTCGGGTTGCCCGTCGCGCCGACGGAAAACAACGCCGGCTTCCCGAGTTCGAGGAGCAGGTCGGCCTGGCTGGAAATCGCGTCGAGCTTCGGCGCGACGATGGCGTTGGGGCCGCCGCTCGTGACGCCGGCGGAGAGCCCGCCGGTGGTGGGATTGTAGGCGCCGTTGATCACCTGACCGTTGCCGCCAGCGATGGAGAGCGAGCCGTCGCCGCCGATGAGCGCGACGGTGATCAGGATGGGTTCGCTCGTGAGGGCGCCGCCGGCGTTCGTGGCGCGGACGGTGTAGCTGCCGGCGTCGGCGGGCTGCGTGTTGGTGAAGGCGAGGCTCGCGTTCGTCGCGCCGGGGATCGCGGCGGTGTCCTTGAACCACTGGTAGGTCGGGGGCGGGTTACCGGTGGCGCTGGCGGTGAGCGTGGCGTTGGAGCCTTGGTTGATGAAGAGCCCGCCCTTCGCGGTGAGCGACGCGATTTGCGGCGCGACGGCGGTGCTCGCGCTCGCGCCGACGGTCACGCCGGCGGAGAGCGCGCCCGTCGTCGGGTCAACGCTACCGACGATGCTCGTGCCACCGCCTGTCGCGATAGTGAGGTTGCCGCTGCCGGAGGAAAGCGTCGTCACCGAAACATCCACCGAGGTGCTCGTGACGGCGCCGCCGGAGTTGGTCGCGCTCACCGTGTAGCGGCCGGCATCGGCGACGGCGACAGTGGCAATCGTGTAACTCGTCCCGGTCGCGCCGGTGATCGCGGTGGCGTCGCGGAACCACTGGAACGCCGGCGTAGGCTTGCCCGTCGCGATGACAGCGAGCGTCGCGCGCGAGCCGACCTCGAGGAGCAGATCGGATTTGCTGACGATACCGTCGATGCGCGGGGCGACAAGGGCGTTGGGGCCGCCGGCGGTGACGCCGCCGCTGAGCGCGCCGGTCGTCGTATTGTAGTTCGCGTTGATCACCTGGCCGTCGCCGCCGGAGATGGCGACGGCGCCGTTGGCGCCGAGCGAGGCGACGGTGAGAAACACGGACTCGCTCGTGACCGCGCCGCTGGCGTTCGTCGCGCGCACGGCGTAGCTGCCGGCGTCGGTGGGCTGGACGTTGGTGAGCGTGAGCTTCGCGCCGGTGGCGCCGGAGATCGCGACGGTGTTTTTGAACCACGCGTAGGCCGGCGCCGGGTTGCCGGTCGCGGTGGCGGACAGCGTGGCGGTGGAACCTTGGTTAACAAACACGCCGCCCTTTGCCGCGAGCGATGCGATCTGCGGGGCGATGGCGGTGCTCGCGCTCGCGCCGGTCGTCACGCCGGCGGAGAGCGCGCCGGTCGTCGCATCGACGGTGCCGGTGATGCGCGTGCCGGCACCGGTGGCGATGGAGAGGTTGCCGCTGCCGGAGGCGAGATTCGTGACGGAGACTTCGAGCGCGACGCTCGTGGCGGCGCCGGCGGAATTCGTCGCCGTCACCGTGTAGCGGCCGGCGTCGGCGTTGGTCACGCTCGTGATCGCGTAGAGCGAGCCGGTGGCGCCGACGATCACCGTGCCGTCGCGCGACCACTGGAAACTCGGCGCGGGACTGCCGGTGGCGACGACGGAGAGGGTGGCGGGTTTGCCGGCCTCGAGGAGCACGTCGGACTTGCTGACGATGCCGGCGATTTTCGGCGCGACGACGGCGTTGACGCCGCCGCTGGTGACGCCGCCGGTGAGCAGGCCGGTGGAGGTGTTGTAACCGCCGTTGATCACGCGGCCATCGCCGCCCGCGATGGCGACGGAGCCGTCGCTCCCCAGGTTGGCGACGGTGACGGGGACGTTTTCGCTGGTGACGGAGCCGCCCGTGTTGGTCGCGGTCACGGTGTAGGTCGCGGCGTCGGTTGGCTGCGCGTTGGTGAGCGTGAGGCTCGCGCTCGTCGCGCCGGTGATCGCGACGGAGTTCTTGAACCACTGGTAGGAGGGCAACGGATTGCCCGAGGCGCTGGCGGTGAGCGTGGCGGTGGAGCCTTGGTTCACGAAGAGCCCGCCCTTCGCGCTGAACGACGGGATCTGCGGCGCGGTCGCCGTGGCCGTGCCGGTCGTCACACTCGCGCTAAGCACGCCGGTCGTGGCGTCGACGGTGCCGTTGATGCGCGTGCCGCCGGAGGTCGCGACGACGAGGCTGCCGCCGCCGGAAGTGAGGGAGGTGGCGGAGACGCCAAGCGTGGCGCTCGTCGCATTGCCGGCGGAATTCGTGGCGCGCACCGTGTAGTCGCCGGCGTCCGTGGCCGCGACGCTCGCGATGGAGAACGTCGTGCCCGTCGCGCCGGTGATCGCGTTGCCATCTTTGAACCACTGGTAAGTCGGCGTGGGATTGCCGGTGGCGATGACGGAGAGCGTCGCGGGCCGGCCGATTTCGAGGAGCAGATCGGATTTGCTGGTGATGCCGTTGAGCTTGGGGGCGACGACGGCGTTGACGCCGCCGCTGGTGACGCCGCCGGTGAGTGCGCCCGAGGTGGTGTTGTAATTCGCGTTGATCACCTGGCCATCGCCGCCGGCGATGGCGACGGCGCCGTTGGCCCCGAGGTTGGCGACGGTGACGAGGACGTTTTCGCTGGTGATGTTGCCGCCGGTGTTGGCCGCGCGGACGGTGTAGGTGGCGGCGTCGGTCGGCTGGGCGTTGGTAATCGAGAGGCTCGCGCTCGTCGCGCCCGTGATGGCGACGGAGTTTTTGAACCACTGGTAAGTCGGGAGCGGGTTGCCGGTGGCGCGCGCGGTGAGCGTGGCGGTGGAGCCCTGGTTGAGAAACAACCCGCCCTTCGCCGAGAACGACACGATCTGCGGCGTGAGCGTGGTGCCGGCGGTCGCGCCGGTGGTGACGCCCGCGGTGAGCGCCCCGGTCGTCGCGTCGACCGTGCCGGAGATGCGCGTGCCGCCCGCCGTCGCGATGGCGAGGCTGCCGCTGCCCGCGACGAGGTTGGTGACCGAAACATCCACGGTCGCGCTCGTGACGGTCGAGGTGGAATTCGTTGCGCGCACCGAATAAATGCCAGCGTCGCTCGTCGCGACGCTCGCGATGGCGTAGGTCGCGCCCGTGGCGCCGGCGATCGCGTTGCCGTCTTTCAACCACTGAAACGTGGGCGCCGGGCTGCCCGTCGCGACGACCGCGAGACTCGCCGCCGCGCCGACCTGCAACAGCAGATCGGATTTGCTCACGATGCCGTCGATCTTTGGGGCGACGGTGGCGTTGAGGCCGCCGCTGGTGACGCCGCCGGTGAGCACGCCGGTGGTGAGGTTGTAGGCGCCGTTGACGACTTGGCCGTTGCCGCCGGCGATGGCGACGGAGCCGTTGGCGCCGAGCGTGGCGACGGTGACGAGGACCGCGTTGCTCGTGACGGTGGAGACGGAATTCGTCGCGCGCAGCGTGTAGCTCGCGGCGTCGGCCGGCTGGACGTTGGTAAACGTGAGCGCGAGATTGGTCGCTCCCGGGATCACGACGCCGTCCTTGAGCCACTGGAGCGCGGGGGCGGGCGTGCCGGTGACGGAGGCGTTGAGTGCGGCGGCGGCGCCTTGGTTGAGAAACAGGCCGCCGGTGGCGCCGATGGCGTTCATCCGCGGCGCGACGACGGCGGACGGCCCGCCGGTGGTGACGCTCGCGGTGAGGATGCCGGTAGCGGCGTCGACGTTGCCGTTCACCTGCGTGCCGCCGGCCGTGGTGATCGCGATGGGGCCGGTGCCGGTGCCGATTTGCTCAACGCTCAACTCGATGACCGCGCTCGTGACGGAGCCGGAGCCGTTGGAGGCGGTGACGGTGTAGTTGCCGGCGTCGGTCGGGGCGACGGAGGTGAACGCGAGCGTGGCGGCGGTTTTGCCCGCGAGCGGCAGGCTGTCCTTGGACCACTGAAGCGTCGGCGCGGGGCTGCCCGTGACGGCGACGGTGATGCTCGCCGCCGTGCCCTGCGCGACGATCAGGCCCGCGCCGCTCGAGACGCCCGTGAACACCGGCGCCGCCGCGAGCGCGAGGCGCGCGGGCGCGGAGAGGGCGAGGCCGGCGGTGTTGCTGACGGCGACGGTGTAGTTGCCGACATTGGCGAGCTGGGCGTTGGCAACGGCAAGCGTCGTGGCGGTCTGCCCCGCGAGCGCGAGGCCGTCGCGATACCACTGGTAGGCGAGCGTGGCGGCGCCGGTGGCGCTCACGGAAAAATTCGCGGTCGCGCCGGCGGCGACGGTCTGGTCGGCGGGCGGTGTCGTCACGCTCGGCGCCTGCCCGCGCAGCACTCCGGCGCAAAAAGCAAACGCGGCGAGGGCGAAAAATTTTCCGAGGCGGGAGGGCGTCATGGCGGGCGAGGGAGGAAGGAGGAGCGGTTGGGGCGTCCGCCGCGAGAAAAGTCCCGGAAATCCACTGGTTGTAAACCCCTAAAACCGGGCAACTCCCCAAAGCCGTCCGCGCCCGGGCGCCACCTTCATCGGCAGCCACTACGATTGGGCGGCGCGGAGGACGAGCGCGACGTTGCTGCCGCCGAAGCCGCTGCTGTTGCTCACCACGGTGCGCAGCGGCGCGGCTTGCGTCGCGCGCGGGAGGTTGAGCGCGGCGAACTCCGCCTCGACTTCGCCGAGGTGCGCCTGCCCCGGCACGAACTGCTCCTGCAACGCCACGCAACAGAGCGCGAACTCAAGCGCGGACGACATCGAGAGCGGATGGCCCGTGAGCGCCTTTGTGCTGCTCACCGGCGGGCCGCCCGCGCCAAACACCCGCAACAGCGCCCGCGCCTCCGCGCGATCACCGACGGGCGTGCTGGTGGCGTGGGCGTTGACGTAGTCGATGTCCCCCGGCGCCGCACCGGCGGCCGCGAGCGCGCGCCGCATCGCGACCTCAAGCCCGCGGCCGTCCGGCTCGGATTGCGCGACGCTGTGGCCGTCAGCCGACTGGCCCCAGCCGGCAAACTCCGCGATCACCGGCGCGCCACGCGCGCGCGCCGTCGCCTCGGATTCGAGCACGACGGCCACCGCGCCGCCGGCGCCGATGAAGCCGTCGCGCTGCGCATCGAACGGCCGCGAGGCCAGCGCCGGATCGCGTTGGCGCGAGAGCGCACGCATGCCGATGAATGGCAGGAGCGATTCCCACGTCGGCTCCTCCGCGCCCACGACGATCATGCGCGCGTGGCGGCCGAGGGCGATTTCGTCGTGCGCGTAGGCGAGCGCCTGTCCGCTCGCGGCGCACGCCGAGGAAAATCCCGCGACCGCGCCGCGGACGCCATAGTGCGCGGCGAGGTTGAAATTGAGCGTGCCGGCGATGGAGCGCACCACGCCCCACGGATGACCGCGCTCGCCGCCGGCGGCGGCGAGTTCGCCGAGGTGGTGAACCAGATAGCGCGGCGAGCCCGCGGAAGCGCAGAACAATCCCGTGCCTCCATCTCCGAGCGCCACTCGCGCCAGCCCGCTCTCGCGCAGAGCCTGCTCGACCGCGCAAAACGCATAGACGCCATGCGGCGGAAGCGCGCGCAGTGTCTCGCGCGGAATTTCGTAGCCCGTCGGCCAGGTCCAGCCGGCCTGATTTAAGTCCTCCAGCGCGAATCCCGCGATCGTGCCGGCGACGGTGACCGGGCAGTCCGGAAACCACGCCACCGATTTCAGCCCGTGCCGCAATTCGCGCAGGCTGGCCGTGACGGCCGCGCGGTCATTGCCAATCGGCGTAACGAAACCGAGGCCGGTGACGACGACGCGTTCGCTCATGGCCCGTCAGGCGCCCGCGGCCTTCGCCCGCACGGCAGCCCGCAGGTCTGCGAGCGTCTGGAGGCGGCGGAGTTCGTCGTCGGGAAATTTCGCCCCGAGCAGCTCTTCCAACAGAAACACCATCTCGACCATCGCGAGCGAATCGACGCCGATGTCCTCCACCAGCCGCGCGTCCGGCGGCAGCGTCGCGAACGGCGGCCGGTCGGACTTCGACGCAAGATGGTGCAGTAACACGCCGTTCAACAACCGATCCAACGCCCCCGGATCGCCGCCCCGGAAAAATTCCTCCGCCGCTTCGACCGTGCCCGGCGGGTAACCGCGCAGCAGTTCCCGGGCGTGGGCGAGGCGGGCGGCGGAGTCGGGCGCGTTCATTGAGAGGCGGCGCGGTTTCTTGCGTCCGCCGCGCCGGGCTGTCGAGGGCGGAAGTAGCGTGTGACCGGATCGCGCACGGCATCCGGGCCGATGTAGCCGTAAAAAGTCTCCAGACATTTGACGGGCTCGGCAGGGACGTAGGTCGTCGCGCCGAGGAACGCGACCGCCACCCGGGGCTCGATCCAGGCTCGCGGCAACGGGATCGCATCGCCCGGCTCGCGACTCCGCAAAAGCGGGCAGAGCCGCCCGTCGCGCTCCTCGTAAAAATAGATATCCGCCTCCCATCCCCGATAGCTCACGTAGAGCTTCGGCCCGTGGTGCCGGTGCGAACTATCCCGCAACGAAAACCCGCGCGGCAGTCGCCCGCCCGCGCGGCGCAGCGATTCGTAGCCGGCGACCGTCGCGCCGAAATCGACGTCCACGTCATGCGCGAGCAGCGCGCGCTCCCGATGCCACCCGAGCAGCGTGCCATACGCGATCCAGTGGACGACGCCCACCTCGCGGAGCCAGGCGTTGACGCCGTGAAACAGCTCGACGAGTTCGCGCCGCCGCACCGCCCGCTCGCGCCCGACCGTGCGCACGTGTCGCCCGAGCAGACGCAACTGCCGGCGCCAGCCGACACAACGCGGGGCGACTCCCGCCGACATCGTCGTCACCGCCCCCTCCCCTCTCCTCGCGCCTGCGCCTCCGCCCGCGCGCTCCGCGCCGTGCGATCGAAGCTCCACCGCAACACCGGCGCCAACACGCTGTGGCCCCACGCCAGCGCCGTGAGCGGCCACCCCGGCGTGACCGCGAAACGCCGCCGCGCGAGCCCCGCGAGCGTCGCGCGCGCGACCGCCTCCGCCGTCCAGAGCCCGCCGCCCGCCGTGAGCGCCTTCGTCTCGACCGGCTTCGTGAGATTCTCCTCGGCCAGTTGCGGCGTGTCGGTGTCCGGCGGATAGACGATCATCACGTGCACGCCCGTGTCGCACAGCTCCGCGCGCAACGCCTCCGCGAGCCCGCGCACGGCGAACTTCGACGGCGCATACGGCGTGTAGCCGAAAAACCCGTGGAGCCCCGCGCCCGACGAAAT
>JBEANZ010000157.1:0-2575 GCA_041165185.1 Verrucomicrobiota bacterium
CCCGCCCGCCCCGCTCCCCGCCGACCTCGCGACGCGCCGGCGCGTCCTCGTCGCCGCCGCGTTGCTCGCGCTCGCCGCGCTCGCCGCGTGGCACAACACGTTTCACGTCCCGTTCGTCCTCGACGATTTCGACAACATCTCCGCGAACGCCACCATCCGCCGACTGTCCGCGCTCGGCGACGTGCTGGCCCCGCCCGCCGCCACCGGCGTCGGCGGCCGCCCAATCCTCAACCTCAGCTTCGCGCTCAACCACGCCGCCACCGGTCTCTCGCTCGGCTGGCTGCACGCCACCAACCTCGCGATTCACGTCGCCGCCGGCCTCGCGCTCTTCGGGCTCGTGCGCCGCACGCTGCGCGCACCGCTCCTCGCCGCGCGCTTCGGCGCCGAGGCGCTGCCGCTCGCGTTCGCGGTCGCGCTGCTCTGGACGCTGCACCCCGTGCAGACCGCGTCGGTCACGTATCTCTCACAGCGCGCGGAGTCGCTGATGGGCCTGTTTTACCTGCTCACGCTCTACTGCTTCGCCCGCGCGCTCGACGAGCCGGCCGGGGTCCCCGGGAAAAAATTCCACCGCCACCACGCGTGGCTGATTGCGGGCGGCGTCGCCTGCGCCCTCGGCATGGGCACGAAGGAGGTCATGGTCACCGCCCCGCTCGCCGTGTTGCTCTATGATCGCACGTTTGCGGCCGGATCGTTTCGCGCGGCGCTGCGGGCGCGGCCGCGTTTCTACCTCGGGCTGGCGCTCACGTGGACGTTGGTCGCGCTCTCCTTCGCCGACCTCGCCGCGCGCGGCGTCGGCACGCACACCGGCGTCACGCGACTCGACTACGCGCTCACGCAGTGCCGCGCGGTTGCGAGCTACCTTGCGCTCGCCGTCTGGCCCGCGCCGCTGATTTTCGCGCGCGACGCCGAGTATCTGAAAACGTTTTCCGCCGCCGCGCCCTACGCGCTGCTGCTCGCGCCGCTGCTCGCACTCACCGCCCTCGCGCTCGTGCGGCGGCCGGCGGCCGGCTTCGGCGGCGCGTGGTTCTTCGGCCTCCTCGCGCCCACCTCCAGCCTGCTCCCGGTGGCCTACATGCCCGTGGCGGAAAACCGCCTCTACCTCCCGCTCGCCGCCGTCCTCGCGCTGCTCGTTCTTACGGCCCACCGCTGGCTCGGCCGCCGCACGCTGCCCGCCGCCATCGCGTTGGCGACGGCGCTGCTGCTCCTCACCGAACGCCGCAACCACGACTACCGCTCCGACCTCGCGCTCTGGCGCGACACCGTCGAGAAATCCCCCGCCAATCCCCAGGCGCTCTACAACTACGGATTCGCCCTCTCGCGCGCCGGTGAAAACTCCGCCGCCGCCGCGCAATGGCGCGCGACCCTCCGCGAGCAGCCCGCGCACCCCGCCGCCGCCGACAATCTCGCCAACACCCTCGTCGCCCTCGGCCGCACCGACGAGGCCCTCCGCCACTACGCCGCCGCCCTCCGCCGCCTGCCCGACTTCAGCGTGCTCCGCGCCAACTACGGCTTCGTGCTCCTCTCCCTCGGCCGCATCCCCGAGGCCGAGGCCCAGCTCCGCCTCGCCGTCAAACAGGACCCCGCCTACGCCGCCGCCCATCACAACCTCGCCGTCCTCCTCGACCGCACCGGTCGCAACGCCCAGGCCCTCGCCGCCTTCGCCACCGCCCTCCGCCTCCTCCCCGACTACGCCCTCGCGCACCACAACCTCGGCATCGCCCTCGCCCGCGCCGGCCGCATCGACGAGGCCGCCAAACACTTCCGCACCGCCGCGCGCCTTCGCCCCGCCGACGCCGAGTCGCTGCTCAACCTCTCCCGCGTGTTCCTCGACGCCCAACGTCTCCCCGACGCCCAGACCGCCGCCGCCGAAGCGGTCGCGCGTTTCCCCGGCTCGGCCGACGCGCACCTCGCCCTCGGCAACGTCCTCGCGCTCCAAGGCCAGGCCCCCGCCGCCATCGCCGAATACGAACGCGCCCTCCTCCTCCGCGCCGAATTCCCCGCCGCCCGCGACAACCTCGCCATCCTCCGCGCCACCCTCGGGCGCTGACACGACGCTCGGCGCCCGCCGAGCTTCCGCGTCGGCGAAAACGGCTACCCGCCGATGGCCTCGTCCAATCGCCTCACCGCCGACTGAACCTCCGTCGGTCCCCGTCGCAGGCTCGCTGGGATGATCTGTCGAAGGTCAAGCCGGTGCGCGTCGGCGGCGTTCCGCGAGGCGCCCGACTGCACGACCTCCCGGGCATAGTCGACTGCGCCGACCACGTTGGCCAACTCGACCTCGCCCAGATCGTGCCCCGCCAGCACGTCGCTCAAATATTCCGGCACAATCAGCAGCAGCATCCGCGTGTGCTTCAAGTCCTGCGGCCGGTCGAGTCCCACGAGCGACGCCAGATTGTAGAGTTTCGCCTTCAACAGCACCAACGGCGACGGCGTGCGATAACGCTCCCCCGGCGCCAGCTCGATCGTGATGTCGCGGGCCAAATCCGCGGCCGACAATCCGTTGACCTCGGCGAGCACCTCCACCACCAGCGCCGCCCCGCCCGACGGCGCCCGCTTCACGATCGCCGCCACGAGA
>JBEANZ010000158.1:0-6621 GCA_041165185.1 Verrucomicrobiota bacterium
CTCGGCCAACGTGCCCTTTTGCACGACGAGGCGGAAAAATTCCGCGTAGCAACCCGCGAACGTCGTCTCGAGCGTGAGCAGGAAAACCGCCATGCCCGGCGCGACCGAGAGGAAGCTCAGGAACACCGCCTGATCGTAGAGGGGCGAGGCGTGCAGCGCGCCGGCGACCTGGCGGCTGTGCGGCGAGAGCCACCAGTGCAGCGGCTTGTCGATCCAGATGCCGAGGTTGTAGACGAAGCCGCAGAGCGCGAGCGCGGGGTGTTTCGCGAAGTAGCCGAGAAACGCGAAGCTCGGCGCCGCCGTCGTGCCGAACTCGCGGTGCACGATGCGCAGCATCGCGAGCAGCAGCACGACCTGCCCCGCCAGAAACCCCGCCATCGCGCCCGCGACGCCGCCGACCGCCGAGAGGCCCCACGCCGCGAGGAAACTCACCGCATAGCCGAGCGCGAAGCAGCGCACCACGGCCGCGTAGTCGCGCAGCGCGGAGAGGTAAACCGCCACGACCCAAATCGCGGACACCGCCATCAGCACGCCGGTGGCGGCAAATTGAAACAACGGCGGCGCCGGCACGGCGCCGACGAAAAACGCGAGGCCGAGTGCGGCGTTGACCGCCAGCGTGAGCGCCAGCGCGCCGAGCAGCGACGGGAAGACCTTCTCCGGCTGCTTCGCATACACCGCGTCCGCGGCGTAGCGCGACAGCAGCAACTGAAACGGCCCGGTCGCAATGAGCGAGAAGGCGAAGATGTGCGTGACCGTGACAAAAAACAGATCGAGTTCGGAGCGGCCCGCGAAGCGCGCGAGCACCGCGCCGAGCAGCGCGAGCGTGACCATCGAGAGCACCCACGGCCCGCTGCCGATGAGCGCCGCATAGCCGTAGGCCTGGAGGCCGCCGGTGAGCGTGCGCTTCTGGATGAGCTTGGTGAGTTGGAAACCGATGCCGGCCATTTTGGCGGAGGAGCTCAGAGCTTAGAGCTTAGAGCTGAGAGCCTGATCTTCGGAGGGAGGTTATGGTGGAGGTGCATCAGAAATTTTCGGGCATTGTTTTGCTCTCAGCTCTCAGCTCTTAGCTCTCAGCTCGTTCGACCCGGCCGCGTGCCGCTGCGGCCCGGCCCACGCGTGATCGGTGTAGAAACGGCGGTATTTGCCCATGATCTCGGCCTGGCGGTAGTGGCGCTCGGCGCGGAGGCGGCCGGCGCGGCCGAGCGTGATCAGGTTTTCGGCGGACGCGATGACGCGGAGCAGCGCGTCGGCGGTGTCGAGCGGCGAACAGATTTTCGTGAGCAGGCCCGCGCGGCCGAGCGCCTTGTCCTCCGGCGTGCGGCCGAAGATCAGTTCGCGGCACGCGCCGACATCCGTTGCGACGCACGGCACGCCCGCCGCGAACGCTTCCAGGATGATCAGCGGCAGCCCCTCGCTGAGGCTCGTCAGCACGCAGACGTCGAGCACGCCGAGGATTTCGCGGACGTTTTTCGGGCCGAGGAACAGCACCTTCGTCTCGAGCCCCATGAGCGCGACCATCTCTCGGCACTCGGCGAAATATTCCGGATCCTCCTCGGTGGGGCCGATGAGGTGGAAGACCGCACGCGGCTCGCGCGCGACCACGGTGCGCGCGGCGCGGATCAGCGTCTTCACGTCCTTGATCGGCACGACGCGCCCGATGAACCCGATAACGATTTCCGCGCCGAGGCCGGCGGCGAGGCGCGCGTGGCGGGCGCCGAGCGCGGCGTCGAACTTCGCCGGATCGATGCCGTTGGGGATGACCTCGAGCCGGCGCGCCTCGGCGCCGAACTCGATCTGGAGGTGCGTGTTGCCCTCGAAGAGCGAGACGATGCGGTGCGCCCCCGCGTAGGAGACCTGCCCGAGAAAAACAAAGAGGTTAATCCACAGCTGCTTAAACGCCCCGATGCCCTCGCCCACGTCGAAATAGCGGCTCGGCGGATCGTAGATCCAGGCGGCCTGGCTGATTTCGGCGATGCGTTCCTTCGTGTAGATGCCGTGTTCGGTGATGAGGTAGGGCGCGCCGGTGCGGCGCGCGGCGATGGCGCCGAGCAGCCCGGCGTAGCCGGTGGAGACGCTGTGGTAGACGCGGGCCGCGGGCAGCTCGCCCCGCGCGCGCAACGCGATCCAGACGGGCAGGTGGACGAAGCGCGTGGCCCAAAAATAATCCACGAACGACTCCCCCGGAAAAAAACGCTCGCACGCCTCGGTCAGCAGCTCCCACGCCTCCGCGTCGCGCATGAGGTTGCCAAACGTAACGCGTGCGCCGCCCGCCGCGAGGGCGTCGAGCGCGTCGACGATGGCGAAAAAGGCCGCGAGGCGCGGCGCGCCCTCGGCGGCGAGGTAGAAGGCGCGGAGCGCGCCGTAGAGCCTCGCGCGGTCGGCCGCGGAGAGCGGTGCGGGCACGAGCTCGTCGGGCGGGAGCCGGTCGAAGAGAAAGGCCTCGGTGAGCGAGACGACGTTCGCCGGCGGCGTGTAGCGTTTTTGTTTCGTCTGTTCGCGCGTGCTGCCGAGGAAGAACAGCGCAAACGTCACCTCCGGCAGCTCCGTGACGATCTGGTGGACCCACGAGGAGACGCCGCCCTGCACGTAGGGATAGGTGCCCTCGAGGATGAGGCAGACGTCGGCGACGGGAGCGGCGGCGGGCGCGCTCATGCGGCGGGCGCGGGCGCGCCGTTCCAAAATTGCACGAGCGCCTCGATGCGGGGATTGACGGCGCCGCTGCGTTCGAAGCGCGCAAACGTCGCGCGCAGCGCGGCCCAGTCGCCCGCGAGAAACGCCAGCTCCATCTCCCACGGCAACACCTGGCGCACGTCGGGCGCGAGTGCCGAGAGGCGCGCGAACCATTCGCGCGCGCCGGTCAAATCGCGGGCGCGCAACGCGCACTTCAGCCCGAGCAGCGCGATGCCGGCGTCGGTGGGGGCGAGGTCGGCGGCGCGCCGCAGGAGGCCGAGCGCCTTGCCGAGATAGTGCGCGGCCGTCTGGTCGTCGCCGGCGACGTCGAGGTAAACGAACTCGTGGTATTGCTCGGCGACGCGCACGGCGTGGAGCGCGGCGCCGGGCTCGGCGGCGAGGCGTTGCTCGAGTTCCTTCAACGTCCCCTCGAAGCGCTCCATCATGCCGCTCAGGATATTTTGCGCGTAGATGCGCACCTGTTCGTCGCTGTCCTGAAGGCCCTTGCGCAGGAGCTGAATCGCGAGCTGCGGATCGAGGTCGCGGAGGGCGAGGACGGCGTTGCGGCGCAGCTCGGTGCGCGGACTCTGGAGGATTTCCACGATCGACTGGCCGGAGGCGCCGGAGGGGAGCGCGGCGGTGGCATCCGCCACTACCTGGTCGGCCCAGACGACGTAGTGCTCGGCGCTGCGATCCGGCGGTGGGCGGCGCAGGCCGCTCACAAATGCGAGCGAGGCCAACAGGCCCGCGCCCGGCGCGAGCAGCGCGACGGCGGCGGGCAACCACCACGCCCGCGCCTGCGCGTCGGGGAGAAAACCCGCCGTGCCCCAGCCCCACGCGACGGAGCCCACGGCGTGGGCGAGGAGCGCGCCCGCGAGAGGGCCGCCGCGCCACAACACCACGAGCGCGATCGCGTGCAACGCGACGCCCACGAACGCGCATCCGAAGAGGAGCCGGCGGCGCGACGTCATGGCGCGTCGATCTCCGCGATCAATTCGGCGAGATCGTCGGTGCGGCCGAGCTCGACGCGGCGGATCACGACCTCGACGGGCCAGGGGCCGCTCTGCTTGAGAAACTGCCGCGAGCGCTCGGCGAAGATCGCGGCGCCGCGTTCGCCGACGAGCGGGAGGAGCACGGCGAGGTGCGGCTCGGCGCGGCCGAGTTCGGCGGCGTAATCGCCGGCGCGGCTCGCGGCGAGGAGCGCCTGCTCGAAGCGCGCCTGCTCGGCGGCAGGCGCGCCCGGCAGCGTGAAGAGCACGACCGACGAGGGCAGGTGGTGGCGTTGGTGGGCCTGGAGCGCGAGCGTGAGCAGGTGGTGGAAATGCGCGCGGGTGAAAACGCGTTGCGTGCCGCCGGCGACGATCCGGTAGCGGCCGGTCGCGTGCGTCGCGAGATCGAGGGCCTCGCCGGCCCAGTCGCAGATCATCGCGACAAGGTTGGCGGTCTGGGGCGTGAAGGCGACAAAGGGCAGGCCGGCGACGACGAGCAGCGCGACCACGCGGCCGTCGGCGTCGCGCAACGGCGCGGCGAGCAGGAGCGGTTCGCCGGGGGCGGGTTCGCGGTGCTGGAGGATTTCCGGGAGCGTGACGAGCGAGGCGCGGGCGAGCGCGAGGCGCACGACAGCGCTCGCGGCGGGATCGAGGGCGGGCGGGAGATGGGTGTCGCGGCCGACGTGTGCGAGGCGCGTGAGCGGCGCGCCGCCGCCGGGCACGGCGTAGATCGCGCCGTCGGCGAGGCGGACCTGGCGTTTCAAAAACTGGAGCACCTCGTCGGGCAAATCATCGAGGGCGCAGGCGTAGAGGCGGCGCAGTTCGGTATCGAGCGCGCTCATCTCGCCGTCGCGCGCGGCGACGACGCGGTCGAGCTCGTCCTTCACGCCGCGCAGGTAGCGCACGTCGGCGTCGAGGCGGCGGACGGAGGTCTGGAGTTTCTCGAGTTGGGCGTCGGCCTGAAGGCGGTCGCGGCGGAACCACGCAAAGAGTTCGCCGCAGAGACCGCCGACGAAAACGAAACCGGCGTGCGTGTAGAGCGAGGCGGCGAGCGCGGCGCGCACGGAGTCCGCGCCGGCGAAAAGCTGGAGCGCGGCGACGAGCGCGCTGGTGGCCGCGCCGACGAGCACGCCGACGGAGAAGCCGTATCGGCCGCCGAGGAGCAGCGGGAGCAGGAGGTAGGGCGAGGGGTTGTGGTTCGTCCAACCGGCGTGCGCGCGGTCGAGGGAGAGGTTGAGCGCGACGAGGATCGCGGCGACGACGGCGGCGTCGAGCAGCAGCGATTTGGGTCGGAGGGAGTCGCGCGTGAGCATCGCGATCAGGGGGCGGGGGCGGGCGGGCGGAGCATGGCGGAAACGGCGGCGGGCGGATCAGTAGTGGGCGCGGAGGGAGAAATTCAGGAGCGTGGCGGCGGAGCCGGCGTTGCTGGCGGCGGCGCTGCTGGTGTGGCCGAGCTCGGTGGTGAGTTCGATGTTTTTGCGCGGGAGAAACGTGAGGGCGAGCGCGGCGTTCCACGCGGGAGCGGCGCGTTCGAAATCAAAGTCCGCGCCCGTGCTCAGCCGGTAACGCCAGACGGAGCCGCGCTGGTCGGCGAGCGTCGCGCCGAGGCCGTGGCGGTTGATCCGGCGGCTGATGAGCGTGGCGAGGAGGGCAGAGCGGGCAGCGGGCGTCGCGCCCGGATCGGCGAGGGGGGCGACGAGGTCGGGGCGCGCGGCGGCGTCGGGCGAAAACGCCGCCCACGTGCCACGGTAGCCGAGGATGAACTCCGGGTGGCGGTCGGCGCGGGTGAACGCGCGATCGAGATTGAGATCGAGGGCGGCGCCGGCGCCGAGGGATTCGTGCGCGAGGGAGACGGCGCGGCGTTGCGCGCGGGCGGCAAAAACGAAATCGCGCGGGAGCGCCCAGCGGATGGCGAGCGCGGCGCGGTCTTCGCGGCCGTCGAGCAGCTCGAGCGCGAGGCTGTCGGTGGCGCGGGCGGCGGCGGCGAGTTCCAACGCCACCGCGCGATCGGGGGCGAAGGCGTAGCGCGCGCGCCCGCCGAGCAGCGCGCCCGCACCGGACGCGCCGAGCGCGGCCTCGGTCGTCCACCTAGGATTGTGGACGGTGGTGAGCGTGGCGACGGCCTCGGCGCGCGCGCTGGTGGCGGGGCGGAGGCCGGGCGTGGCGTCGAGCGCGACGTCGTCGCGGGCGCAGCTGAGCGCGAGCCAGGTGCGCGGCGTGGGATGCGCGGCGACGGAGGCGTCGGTGCGGCGGACACGCGCCTGGGCGAGGCGCGTCGTGGCGGAGGCGGCCTCGAGGCGCGGGCGGTGCTCGCGTTCGAGTCCGTCGAGCGCGCGGCGCACCTGTTCGCGGACGGGCGCGGCGCGGTCGGGGTGGGCGAGCAGCTCGCGGTAGGAATTCATCGCGCCGGCCCAGTCGCCCGCGGCGGAGGACGCGGCGGCGAGATCGGATTCGTAGGGGAAGGGGCGGGCGGCGAACTGCTCGCGCTTGAGGTTGCGAAACACGGCGGCGGCCTCGTCGAACCGCCGCGCGAGCAGGTAACCCGCGCCGAGAAAGTAGCGGCCCTGTTGATCGCCGGGGTAGAAATCGAGGAACGTCTGCGCGAGGCGGCGCGTGGCGGACGCGTCCTGTTGATCGAGGGCGAGCGAGAGGAGGACGAGGAGCGTGGCGCGGTCGGCGGGATTTTCGGCGAGGAGTTCGGCGGCGAGGGTCTGGGCGCGCGCGGGCGCGTCGAGTCGCGAGAGGAGGTAGACGAGGTAGCGTTTGTCGTCGGAAGAAGGCGGGGGCGCGGGGCTCGGCGGATCGAGGCGGCGGCGGGCTTCGGCGTAGGCGGATTTCGCGCCGGCGGGATCGGCGAGGGCGAGGCGGAGATCACCAAGCGCGCCCCACTCGCGCGGGCCGGCGGCGGGGGCGGCGGCGAGGTGGGCGAGCTGGTGTTGCTCGGCGGCGGCGTAATCGCCGG
>JBEANZ010000159.1:0-6156 GCA_041165185.1 Verrucomicrobiota bacterium
GAGGCCCGCAACGCCGACGCCGCGGGCTTCCGCTATCAATGGCGACGCGACTCCGTCAACCTCCCCGGTGCAACCGCGGCCACGCTGACCCTGACCAAGGTCGCGCCCGCCGCCGGCGGCAGCTACACCGTCGTAGTCACCAACGATGTCGGCACCGTGACCAGCTCGCCGGCAACCCTCACCGTCAGCCCCACGCCGCCTCAGTTTGCGCCACAAGTCACACGCCAGCCCGCTGACGCCCTGGTCGGGTCGGGCCGCCCTGCGACGTTCGAGGTCGGGGTGACCGGCACGCCGCCGTTTTTATTTCAATGGCAGAAAGACGGCTTCCTCGTCGCCGGTGCCACCGCCAGTGCCCTCGATATCTCGCGCACCGCCTCGGCCGACGCCGGCAACTATACCGTTATCGTGACCAACGCCGTCGGCGCCGCCACGAGCCGCCCCGCCACACTTGCGATCATCCCATTGCACAAAATCACCACCCAGCCCGCCGACACCCCGTTCAACGTCGGCGCCACCGCCACGCTGACCGTTGGCGTCAACGATGCCCGCCTCGTCTCCTACCAGTGGTATCATAACCAAGTAATGCTCGAAGGCGCGACCAGTGGGACGCTCGTCATTCCCAACGCCACAGCCCGCAACGCCGGCTTTTATTACGCCTTCGCGACCAATCCGGCCGGCTCAATCGTGACGGACATCGCCGCCCTCTATCTCGCCGCGCCCGGTTCGCTCCCACCCGCCACAATTACCGCCCAGCCCGCCGATGCCGCCGTCGCCGCCGGCGCCCTCGTCACCCTCTCCGTCGCCGCCACCGCCACCGGCCTCGGCTCCGGCACGCTCGCCTACCAATGGTTCCGCGACGGCGCCCCCCTCCCCGGCGCCACCGCCGCGACTCTCGTCCTCCCGGCCGCCGCCGCCGCCGATGCCGGCGCCTACACCGTCGTCATCACCAACAACGCCGGCTCCACCACCAGCCGCGCCGCCCAACTCACCGTCGCCGACTCGCGCATCATCAACCTCTCCGTCCGCGCCAAGCTCGCCCCCGACCGCGCCCTCATCACCGGCTTCGTCATGGGCGGCGGCGAAAAATCCGTCCTCCTCCGCGCCAGCGGCCCCGCCCTCCAACCCTTCTTCCCCGCCGACACCCCCGTCGCCGGCGACCCCGCGCTCAACCTCTACGACGCCACCTCCACCCTCGTGCAGACCAACGACAACTGGGGCGGCACGCCCGTGCTCACCGCCTCGTTTGCCAGCGTCGGCGCCTTCGCCTGGTCCCCCGCCAGCAAGGACGCCGCCCTCGTCCGGCCCGTCAACGGCCCCTACACCGCGCACGTCGCTGTCACCACCGCCGGCATCGGACTCGTCGAAATCTACGACCTCGGCGCCGGTTCCTCGGCCCGCCTCATCAACGTCTCCGCCCGCTACCAAGTCACCCCCGGCGACGGCGCCCTCTCCGCCGGCTTCGTTATCGCCGGCAACACCGAAAAAAACCTCCTCATCCGCGGCATCGGCCCCGCGCTCCAGGACCTCTTCGGCATCCCCGGCGTCCTCGCCGATCCCAAGGTGGAAATCTTCCGCGCCGACGGCACCAAACTCGCCGAAAACGACAACTGGGACGCCGCCCTCGCCCCCGTGTTTACCCAAGTCGGCGCCTTCGCCCCGAAGGCCGGCAGCAAAGACGCCGCCCTCACCGTCCGTCTCGCCCCCGGCGCCTACTCCGCGCAAATCTCCGGCGTGGGCGCCAGCGCCGGCGACGCCCTCGTCGAAGTCTACGAAGTCCCCTGACCGCGCGAACGGTCCGGCCCGCCCGCGCGGATGACCCGGCACACCGAAGGTTTTTGCCTCGCGCCCGCGCCGGCCGCGCGCATTTTTCGCACGCTCCCTTTTCGGTTCCCGCCCGGTGCCCCGCGCCTGGCCCCTGCGCTGATTCTCCCATGCCCCCTTTCCCCGCGTCTCCCTTGCGCCGCTTCCCGCGCGCCTCTGTCGCGCTCGTTGCGTTCGCTGTCTCAGCCGGCGTGCTCGCCGCCGCCGAAAAATCCGCGCCCCGCCCCACCCCGCCCGCCGCGTCCGCCGCCTCCGAACCCGCTGCCCTCCTCACCCGTTACTGCCTCGACTGCCACGACGCCTCCACGCGCAAAGGCGATCTCTCCCTCGAAAACCTCGACCCGCGCAACCCCGCCCACCTCGCCGCCACGCCCGCCCTCTGGGAAAAAGTCGTCCGCAAACTCGACCACCGCCAGATGCCGCCCCTCGGCGAGCCGCGCCCCGACGAGGCCACCTACCAAAAACTCGTCGCCACCCTCACCGCCCCGCTTGATGCCGCCGCGAAACAAAATCCCAACCCCGGCCGCACCGACACCTTCCGCCGCCTCAACCGCACCGAATACCAAAACGCCGTCCGCGATCTCCTCGGCGTTTCCATCGACGCCACCGCCCTCCTCCCCAACGACGAGCCGAGCCACGGCTTCGACAACGTCGCCGTCGGCAACCTCTCCCCCACGCTCCTTGATCGCTACGTCTCCGCCGCCGCGAAAATCGCCCGCCTCGCCGTCGGCACGCCGAGCAAATCCCCCGGCGGCGACACGTTTCGCGTGCGTCCCGATGTCACGCAGGAGGAGCACGTCGAGGGCCTCCCGCTCGGCACGCGCGGCGGCATCTTGATTCCCTATCTCTTCCCGCGCGACGGCGACTACGAGGTGCAAGTCCGCCTCCAGCGCGACCGCAACGAACAGGTCGAGGGCCTCCGCCACGCGAGCGACATCGAGATCCTCCTCGATCGCAACCGCCTCGCCCTCGCGACCGTGAAGCCCCCCGGCTCCCGCAACTCCGAGTCGGTCGACCAGCACCTCAAGTTCCGCTTCCCCGTAAAAGCCGGCCAGCACGACGTCGGCGTGACGTTCCCGAAAGACCCCTCTGCCGTCCTCGAAAACGAACGCGCCCCCTTCGCCGCGCGCTTCAACATGCACCGCCACCCGCGCACCGCGCCGGCGGTCTTCCAAGTCACGATCCTCGGCCCCTTCGACGCCAAGGGCGCCGGCGATACTCCCAGCCGCCAACTCATTTTCGGCAACCTCTCCCCCCCTCCCACTCTCCCTCTCTCCCCCTCTTCGAATTCATCCGTCGCCACCGACGACCTCTCCCGCGCCCGGCAAATCCTCGCCCGCCTCACCCGCCGCGCCTACCGCCGCCCCGTCACCGACGAGGATCTGCGCAAGCCGCTGCAGTTTTTCCGCGAGGGCTCGGCCGAGGGCGCCGGCTTCGAGGCCGGCATCGAATCCGCCCTCACCGCGATCCTCGTCAGCCCCCAATTCCTTTTCCGCATCGAAACCGATCCGACCCCCTCCCCGGGCAAAACCCTCGCCCCCGGCGCCGCCTACCGCATCAGCGATCTCGAACTCGCGTCGCGCCTTTCCTTTTTCCTCTGGAGCAGCCTCCCCGACGACGCCCTCCTCGCCGCCGCCGAGCGCGGCGAACTCCACCAACCCGCGGTCCTCGAGTCGCACGTCCGCCGGATGCTCGCCGACGAACGCGCGAAAAACCTCGCGACCAATTTCGCCGCGCAATGGCTCCACCTCCGCGGCCTCGCCGCCATCACGCCCGACGCCCGCCTCTTCATCGATTTCGACGAAAACCTCCGCCAGTCGATGCGCCGCGAGACCGAACTCTTCTTCGAACACGTCCTGCGCACCGACCGCCCGATCACCGAGTTGATCAGCGCCGACTACTCGTTCCTCGATGAACGCCTCGCGCGGCACTACAAAATCCCGCACATCTTCGGCAGCCACTTCCGCCGCGTCTCCTTCGCCGAGGACTCCTCACCTCGCTCCAGCTCCGCCGGCACAACAGCGGAACGCCAACGCGGCGGCCTCCTCCGCCAAGCCAGCATCCTCACCGTCACCTCCTACGCCACGCGCACCTCGCCCGTCATCCGCGGCAACTGGATCCTCGCCAACCTCATCGGCGAGCCCCCGCCCCCGCCGCCGCCCAACGTCCCCTCGCTCGACGAAGCCGTCATCGCCGCCTCGCTCCCCATCCGCCAACGCCTCGCCAAGCACCGCGAGAACCCCGCCTGCGCGAGCTGCCACAACGTCATGGACCCTGTCGGTTTCTCCCTCGAAAACTTCGACGCCGTCGGCCGCTGGCGCACCGAAGAAGACCACCGCGCCGTCGATGCGAGCGGCGGTTTCTCCGACGGCAGCACCTTCGACGGCGTGGCCGGCCTCGAACGCGCCATCCTCGCACGCCCCGAGTTGTTCGCCGGCACGTTCGCCGAAAAACTCCTCACCTTCGCCCTCGGCCGCGGTGTCGAGCCCTACGACGCCCCCGCCATCCGCGAAGTCGTCCGCCGCGCCCGCGCGGACGATTTCCGTTTCTCGTCCGTCATCCTCGGCATCGTAAACAGCGTCCCCTTCCAAATGCGCCAAGTTCCCTGACCAATTCCTCAAACCGACTGGCCACAAAAAGCTCAAAAGGCGCAAAAAAAAAACAAACCAGATCTGACCACTCATCTTCACAGATACTCACGTCGATGTCCTGCCTTTCATCAGTGTTCATGAGTGCCCATCAGTGGTTCACCCCGGCTCGTCCTTTTGCGCCTTCTGCGCCTTTTGTGGCCCATCCTGTCACCTAATTTTCTCCCCCTCTCCCTCTCTCCCCCTCTCGCCTTTCCCCCATGAGCTCCTTCCTCACCAAGACCGCCCTCCCCCGCCGCACCTTCCTCAAAGGCGTCGGCGCCAGCCTCTCGCTCCCGCTGCTCGACGCGATGATCCCCGCCGCCACAGCCGCAACCAAGACCGCCGCCAAACCCGCCGCGCGCCTCGGCTACGTCTTCATGCCCATGGGCTGCGACCAGTCGCGCTGGGATCCCCGCGCCGGTGACGGCACGCTCTCCAAACTCTCCCCAATCCTCGAGTCGCTCGCGCCGCATCGCGATCAGCTCACGGTTCTCTCCGGCATGGAGCTGCGCAACGCCTACCCCGGCTCGCACGCCACCTCCAACTCCTCCTTCCTCAGCGCCGCCAAGGCCAAGCACACCGAGAGCAACGATTACTACCTCGCCACCACCGCCGACCAGCTCGCCGCGCAGCAAATCGGCCAGGCCACCCAGCTCCCCTCGCTCGAGCTCGCGATGGACCAGCTCCAGACCACCGGCCAGTGCGACAACGGCTACGCCTGCGTTTACCAAAATAACCTCTCCTGGTCCTCGCCCACCACGCCGCTCCCCTACGAGGCGCACCCGCGCGTCGTCTTCGAGCGCCTCTTCGGCGAAGGCGGCAGCGTCGCCGAACGCCGTGCCGCGCTCCGCAAACGCGCCAGCCTCCTCGACTGGATCACCGAGGATATCGCCAGCCTCAAACGCCGCCTCGGCCCCGCCGATCAGGCCAAGGTCGCCGAATACCTCGACACCGTCCGCGAGGTCGAGCGCCGCATCCAGAAAGCCGAGGCCGACGTCGCGAAAAACAATCTTCCCGCCGACCTCGACCGCCCGCTCGGCGTCCCCGCCGCCTACACCGATCACGCGAAGCTCATGCTCGACCTGCAAGTGCTCGCCTTCCAAGGCGACATCACGCGCGTCATCACCTTTCAGCTCGCCCGCGAGACCAGCAACCGCACCTACGCCGCCGAGACCGGCGTCGCCGATCCGCATCACCCGCTCTCCCACCACGGCAACGACCCGGAAAAAATCGCCCGCATGGCGAAGATCAACGCCTTCCACGTCTCCCTCTTCGCCTACTACGTCGACCGCCTGAAAAACACCCCCGACGGCGACGGCACGCTCCTAGATCACACCATGCTCCTCTTCGGTTCCGGCATCGGCAACCCGAACGTCCACGACCACACCAATCTCCCGACCCTCGTCGCCGGCGGCAAAGCCTACGGCATCAAAGGCAACCGCCACCTCCGCTACAAAGACCCGGTCCCCCTCGCAAATCTCCACCTCACCCTCCTCGACAAAGCCGGCGTCAACATCGACTCCTTCGCCGACAGCACCGGCAAAGTAACCGACCTCTTCCGCCCGCTGACGGTGTGAGCCGGCGCCGCGAGAATTGCCCGAAAGCCGACAATGAACCAAGTTTGGCAAACCCGCCCTCCTGCCGACCAACCTCGCTCGAGCGCCTATAGGCGCCTTGCAAGCCCTGATCGCCCTCCGATTTTTTG
>JBEANZ010000160.1:0-10800 GCA_041165185.1 Verrucomicrobiota bacterium
CCCGCCGAGGATCACGACGTTGGTCCCCACGAAACAGTATTCCCCGATGGTAATCGGCGCGCAGTCCTGACGGTTGCGCTCGAGATCAATCGCGTGCGTAAGCAGTTGCGAACCGTAGCCCGCGACGGTCGTGAACGCCCCGATCTCAATCCGGTCCGTGCAGTCGAGATGGTGGTTTTTCGTGACGGCCGCGTGCGCGCCGAGCACGAGCGCCCCATCGCGATCCGCGCGGTGCGCGAAGTGCCGTGCGCCACCGGCGGGGAAGCCCGTGATCCAGTTGCGCCGCTCGAGGATCGCGTGCGCGCCGAGCTCGAGGCGGGCGAGGTGGATGGCGACGTTGAGGTGGCCGATGCGCGCGTGGGCCCCTAGCACGAGCCGGTCCGGAAAAATCCACGAGAGCCCGATGCGCGCCGTCGGATGGATCTCGTAGCCGAAAAAAATCCGCAGCGCGTGCCGGCGCAACGGCCACGGCAGGAGCACGACGAGGAGGCGGAGGAAATTTTTCATCGCGGGCGTGCGGCGGCGGAGAGCACCTCTTCGTAGAGCGCGCCGTAGGCGTCAACCATCCCGTCCGTCGCGAAGCGCGCGAGGTTCGCGTGCCCGCGCGCCACGATGTCGGCGCGAAACGCCGGCTCGGTTAATTTCAAGATCGAGGCCGCCATGCCGGCCTCGTCGTCGAGCGCGTGCGTGAGCGCGGCGTCGCCGCCGACCTCGGGGAGCGACGTGCGGTCGCTGCAAATCACGGGGCAGCCGCACGCCTGCGCCTCGATGACGGGCCAGCCGAAGCCCTCGCATTTCGAGGGAAACAGGAGCGCGTGCGCGAGGTTGTAGGCGGCTTCGAGTTGGGCGTTGGTCGGCGCCGGCACGGCGAAGACGCGCCCTTCCACGCCGAGCCGCGCGGCCTCGGCGCGCGCGGGTTCGGGCACATCGGCGCCGCAGAACACGAGGTTGCCCGGCCACGACGACGCGGCGCGCGCAAAGGCACGGACGGCGCCGGGCTTGTTCTTGCGCGGGAGATTGGAGCCGACGTTGAGCACGAACGGTTCGTCCCACGGCACACCGGCAAACTCCGCGAGCCGGCGCCGCGCCTCGGTCGGATCGATGCGCGCGTAGGGGTGATTTTGCGCCAGCAAGATGACGCGCCGCCGCTGGCTGGCGGGCGCGGGGACGAGCCGCGTGAGGTCGTGGCGCGTGCTCGTCGAATCACACGCGACCGCGTGCGCCCGGCCGAGGCCGGCGACGATGGCGCGTTGCAGGCGCCGGCCGAGTGCCGACGCGGGACAGTCCGTGTCTTCGCCGAGCGCACCGCGCACCGCGAGCAAATCGTGGCAGGTGACGACCCAGGCTTCGCGTGCGATCGTGATCGCGCCTGGAGCCGCCGCCGCTTCCGGGGCGTGGCGCGGGACATAGACGGCGTTGGAGTGATCCACGACGTGGACGACGAGCGACGTGCCGGCGCGCTCGGCTGCAGTTCGTTCATCGCGCAAGCGCCGGCTCAAGGCGCGCGGGAAAAACACATACTTGTCGAGGTAGCCCGCCCACTTGGCGGCGCTGCCTCCGCCGCGGCTCAGCACGCGCGCGAGCGGCGTCAGCTCCGGCGCGACGACGCCGACGCTCAGCCCGCGCGCCGCGCGGCTCGCGCGCAACAGCTCGGCGAACCGGAGCATGCTCTGCTGCCGATCAGGTGCGTAGTTGCCGAGGAGGAGGACGTTCACGCGCGGCGGCGGGGCGCGTCGGGCGCACGCGCCAGCGCGGGAACAGGTTCGCTCGGGTGGTGGGCCTCGCCGTCGTCCTCCGGCGCAGCCTCGGATGGAGTCGCGGGTTCCTCGCCGTCGTCGTCTTCGCCCTCCGGCTCCCCGTCCAGCTCCGCCGGATCGTTGAGGGCGGCGAGGGCAAGCCCCGCGCCGAGCACGGAGAATCCGAGATTGGTGGACGGGCCCCATTGACCGTAGAAAACCGACAGGAATGACGCTCCGGCGATCAACCACCCCAGTGTGTCGCCGGTCCGGACAAACACGGACCAGCCCCTCAAGACGATGAGTCCCGCCAACCAGGTCCGCCAGCATATGAACGCCATGCCGAGCAGCGGCCCGAGTTCGAGAATCGCGCGGGTGAGTTCACCTTCGGAGAGAAGGAATCCGTAGTTGCCGGTGGCTAGGCGCGATCCCGCGACCGTGCCGAGTCCCACGCCGTGGCCAAGGAGCGGAGCAGCGACAGCAGTCTCAAAGGGTTGGGTAAATTGGTCCAACGTCCGGTCGACGACGCTCCCCTGAAATCCGCCGGAAGCGCCCGCGTTGGCCTCATCCCACCGCTGGACAAAAGCCTGCACGTAGATGGTGTCTCCCATGAATGCCAGCAGTGCGCCCGCCGCCACCACCGGGCCCAGCACGCCGCCCATCGTGCGCCGATCGCGTAGCAACAACACCACCGCAAACGACCCGACCACCAACAGGCTAAGCAGCACGGAGCGGCTAATTGAAATGGGCACCGAAGCCGCCACGGCGAGAGTCCCGCCAATCAGCAACCACAACGGAAACGTCCCGCGCCGCTGCCAGCCGTAGACCAGGAACGCCGTCGCCAGCCCGATAAAACTCACCACCCCGCTGATGAAGCTAAACGGTCCCGGGGGCCGGATCTTCCCGAGGGCACCGCGCAGCTGCAACCCGCCGGTCCCGCCCACGGCCGTGTTGATGAGATCTTTCGGGTCCGAATTGAACTGCACGAGCATGAGCAGGAAGATCGGTATGCTCGTGACCAGCAGCGCCGCGCCCATGCGAACCACATCCCGGCGGTTGAACGTCTCCGCGATGACGAACACCAGCGGTAGGTGCAGGAAATTTGTGCGCAGGCCGAACAGCGTCACCGCAAACGGCGACTCGCCGGTGAACGAAAACAGCAGTGCGGCGACCGCCATGGTCCAGATCGTCACCGTCGCCGGCCGGATCGGAAACAGCCGCGCACCCGCCGCACAGGCGTAAATCAGGATAACCACCGGATCCCGAATAAGGAAAATCGGGTCGCTGTATTCCGGCAGCACCCACTTCCGTAGCACGCCTTCAAAAAGGATGAGCCAGAAGTAGAGCCAGATGCCGACGCGCAGCGCGATTTGGAATTGCATGGGAGACTGTGAGTCAGCGGCCGTTGACGGCGCCTCGCAAGGTCGCAGGCGTCGAGGCCAGCGCGGCGAGAATGGTCTCGCCGTAGGCCGCCCAAGTGTGTCGGGCCGCCGCACGTCGCGCGGCCTTCCCGAGTTCCGGAATCATCTCGCGGTGATCCGCGAGCCAGGCGAGGCGCTCCGCGATCACGCCGGGCGCGCGGATCGGGACGACCAGTCCGTGGCCAAGTTGGCCGGCGACATCGTCCGCGCCGGTGTTGGCCGTCACGATCGCCGGCAGCCCCGCACTCAACGCCTCCTGCACGACGAGCGCACGCCCCTCGACGATTGACGGCAGGCACAGCACATCGCACGTGCGCATGAGGGCCAGCACCTCCGCGTGCGGCCGCGGCGGCTCGTAGGTAAACGCGGAAAACTCCGCGCGGTAAAATTCCAGCGGCACGAGCGGCGAACCCATCACCACCAGCTCCACGTCGGGGCGCTTCAGCAGCTTCATCGCGGCGAACAGGTCGGCGAGTCCCTTGCGTTGCGACATCGAGCCCGCGAACAGCACTCGCAGTTTCCCGCCCCGCGGCGGCGCCTCGCGCGGCGCGCCGCTTGGTGGCGAGCCGAACGGAGCGATCACCACGCGGCGCGTGGCGCCCGTCGCGACCGGCAGCGAGTCTGCGACGAACTTGCTCGGCACCACCACCACGTCGGCGAGCGCGAGCTCGCGGGTTTTGCGCGCGAATTTTTCGGCGGAGTCGCGCGTGCCGACCAGCGTCGGCTCCCACGCCGGCCACCGCGCCGCTTCCTCGGCGAGCAGCCGCCGGCTCGTCTCCCAATATGCGATCGGCAGATCGTAAACCCTCCGCCAGCCGAGCCCGCCCGCGGCGCGCAGCGTCTCCTCCGCGCCATCCTCGTAGGCATACGCGACCCCGGCCCCGCGCATGCGCGGCAAGCACCGCGCGACCCAGCGATCAAAATCGCGATAGACCGCATCCACGGAACACCACCCGGACTCGTGCCGCGCCGCCGCCCGCCAACCGAGGCGCGGCAGCGCGAGCCGGGCCCACTCGCGCCACGCGTGCGTCGCCACGGGAGCGCCCAGCTCACGCGAAAAACTCCGGCGGCCGAGTTCGGCCGCGACGCCGCGCGGCAGGATTTTTTCCCACGCGGCGCCCCCGCGCCAGTCGATGCACGTGCAGGCTTCCGCGAGCGCCCCGGCGTCGCGCAGCGCCGCCGCGAGGTGGCGGAAAAACTGGTTGCCCGCCGGGTGCGCCAGCACCACGCCGCCGGCCGCGGGCGCCCCTCCTTCAGCGGCGAGGTGCATCAATTCGGACGGCGGCGGCGCCATTCGTTGCCCAGCTTTCGTTTCAACTGACTAAACCCCAAACCGAACGGCCCGAGCCGGCCGAGCGGCTCCAACCGCACCGTCACCGGCGGTGCCGTATGGAGCAGCGGCTGCGCGAGTTCAGCGGTGAAAAACCGCCGGTGCGCCGAGAGGAAATGCGCGCCCACCGTCGCGGCCGTCACGCGCGCGCTCGGGTAGAGATTCGTCACGTCGTCGGGATGCACCGCGCGTCCGCGGCCGCGCAACGCGAGCGCCGCCCAGCACGTCGGCTCCGTCCACGCATCGATCACGCGCCAGTCCGGTTGTTGGAGAAACCAGTCCACGAAATCCAAATCGTAGGCCGCGCGATCAATCAGCGTGAGGCCGGTGTTGATCGCGTCGCACACGCGCAGGCCGCGCTTGTCGAGCAGGTGCCACGGGCGCACCGAGTAGGCGGCCCACACCGTGTCGCGCAGAAACACGCTCCCGCCCGCCACCGCCTCGCGGCAAAACAGCCCGCGAAACGGGCGGAAAAAACGGATGTCGCCGTCGACGTAGAAACAGTCGCCCCCCTCGAGCAGCGCGACGTCGAGGAGCTTGAGGCCCCACACGGAGCCCGCGCGGAATTTCGCCGCCGCCGGGTGGCGCGCGAGGCGTTCGCGCATCATCGCGTCCGCCACGCGCCGGTCCACCACGCGGCTGCCCGGCAACTCCCGCGCCAGCCGCTCGCGGTCCGCCGGCGTCAACGATCCGTCTTCGTGAATCACGATTTCGATCGGGTCGAGCGAGCACGCCAGCGCGCTGCCGAGGCAGTGCACCGCGAGATCCATGTCGCGATGACACAGCAGCGTGCGGACGAAAACCCGCGGGAGATCAGTAGGCGGCATGGAGGTCGCGGAGAAAATGCTCGGCGGTGCGGCTCACGCCCGGGCGCGGCGGCGTTTTTTCCAGCAGCGCGGGCGATAGCGCCCGGTCGCGGAAAAACGGCACGCAACCGTCCTCGGCCTCGGGGTCCGCGAGCGCCGGCGCGGCGAAGCGTGGCGGGCTCCCCGCCGCCGTCGCCACGACGCGCAAGCCGTGCTCGCGTAACGCGGCGGCGGAACTGCTCTTGCCGAGGATATTCCACGGCACCGAGGTCGCCGCGAAATCGAAGCGCGCGAAAGCACGCGCAAGCTCCGTCGCGTCGAGCCGCCCGAGTGAGACAAAATCAATCCGGCCGCGATAACTCGCCGCCAACGCCGCGAAGCGCTCCGCGCCGTAGCCGAGCGCGCCCGCCGCGACGAACGCCGCCGGCCGGCCGCGCGCGGCGGCGAACGCCGCGAAGCTCTTCAAAAATTCATCGCACTCCCAATTGGGATGGAGCGTCCCGAAATGCCCGCACACGAGCGCCTCTGCCGCGACGCCCGGGAAATTCGCGGCCGGGTCCGCCGTCGCGCCGCGCGGCACCGCGCCAAACACGGGCCACACCGCCGCTGCGCGCCCGATCGTCGCGAGGGCCGCGCGATAATAGCCGGTGCTCGTTGCGACGCGTTCCGGCGCAACCGCGCGGAGCAGCGCCGCGACGGTGCGCCGCTGCCACCAGCCAAACGCCCGCGCCTTGGCCGGTGCGCCGGCAAACGAGCCAATCCACAGCTCGTGAAAAAAAACGTGCCGCCTGCGCGCGCCGCCGAGGATGCGCGCAAGCGGCGCGATGCTCCCGCCGAAAAATCCGCGCGGGTCGTAGCTGAACGGCACGAATTGCAGGCTCGCCCAGTCCGGCGCAAACGCGTCCAGCCAGCGCCGCGCCGCCGCGCCGCCATCCGCGCGCCACTCGGCGGGCGTGAGGCGAAGCGTGGGCAGCGCCGCGCCCGCCGCGGTCGCCGGCGACTCGGGGTTTTCCGGTCGCGCCGACTCCGCAAGCGAGAGGAGCGCGACGGTGTGTCCGCGCCGTGCGCATTCCTCGGCAAGCGTGCGCGTGTAATCACCGACGCCATCGCGGCCGGGTTCGAGGTTGCCGGTGACAAACGCGATTCTCATCTCGATCCGTCGCCCGCCAGTTCGCGATACGCGCGCGCGTAGAACTGCGGCCCGGCGAGCCGCGGCAGCAACGTCGCGCGCGTGCGCCGCGCGCGCGCGGCATAGTCGTCCTCGCCCATCGCGGCGGCCGCGCGCAGGCACGCCGCGAGGCCCGCGACATCGCCCGGCGCACACGCGAGCGCCTCGTCGCCCGCCGCCTCGGGCACGCCGCCGTCACGGGTGATAATGCACGGCACGCCGAGATGCCGCGCCTCGATCGCGGTCAGGCCGAAATCCTCGCGCGTGTTCGGCGGCACCACCATCCAGCGCGCCGCGCGGATCGCGTTGGCCTTTTCCGCCTGCATCACAAACCCCGGTGTCGTCACGCCGCGCAGGCCGTGCGCCGCGATCCGCGCGAGCGTTGACTCGCGCAACGGCCCGTCGCCGAGCAGCGCGAGCGGCCACGCGGTGGGATCGAGTTTCGCCGCCGCGTAGGCGTCGACGAGCGTATCGAGGCCCTTGTTGGCGACCCAGCGCGCGGCGAACACGAAGCCGCGGCGCGTCGCGGGCGGCGTGAGGCCGTCGGCCAGTTCGCAGAGGGGAAACACGACTTCGCTGCCGCGCCACGTCGCGCCGCCTTCCCAGGAGCGGCGCACGAAATCCGAGATGTAGAACCGCCGGTGCGCGCGCCGCAGGCAGAAATCCCACGTGCGCTGATGGAGCGAGTTCCCCGGCGTGCGATGGTTGATGACGTTGATGAGGAGCCTCCGGCCGCGCAGCCGCGTGTGCAGCACGACGTCGGGGCTGGCGTTCTGCGCGTGGACCACGTCGGCCCACGCGATGGCCCGCCTCAGTGCCGCGCTGCCCCGATCCACAAAGTCCACGCGCCCCTCCAGCGGCGCTAGCGCACGCTCGAGCTCGGGCCGCAACGCGAAGCCCGCCACGCGCTTGAACACCAGTCGCACCTCGAGCTCCGGCGTCATCGGCAACCCGCCCGCGACCGCCAGGACAAACGCCTCCAGCCCGCCGAACCCGCCGAAGGTCGGGCTCACGATGGCGACGCGCAGCGGTCGCGATCCGTCGTGGGGCGCGCCACTCACGTTCTGGCTCCCTCCGGCGCCACGCGCGCGATCAACGCGGCGAACCGCGCGCGCCACCAGCCGCGTTGCCGTTCCGTCACGAACCACAACGCGCCGATTGCGAGCAAGACGAGCGCGAGCACAGCGGCGACGTGGAGCGCGTTGCCCTTGTCGTAGGGCAGCACGGCGCCTGCGAAGACCAGCAGCGGATAGTGAAACGCGTAGAGCGAAAACGTCAGCGCCGCGCCCCACCGCACCGGCCGCTCGATCCAGCCGGGCACCGCGAGCTCCGGCCACGCCGGCGCGAGACAAAGCACCTGCAACGCGATGGCGGCGCCGAGCGCCCAGTCGCTCAGCCAGCGGCCCGAGTAAAACCACGGCGCCACCGCGGCCGCACCGCCGGGCCACGTCCACGACGACGCCGCGAGCGAACACGTCGCGACGCTCGCCGCCACAAATCCCACGCGTGCGATCCCCCGAGTTGGCGCAAACGCCTCACGCGCACGCCACGCCGCCACGCCCATCAGCCACACCGGCAGAAGCAGCATCAGCTTCGGTCCCGCGAGCAGCACGACGACGGCAACGCATGCGACCCTCGCCGCCGTCCGTCGCACAAACACCCAGCAGCCGAACAGCGCGTAAAACCAAAACTCGTAGCCGAGCGACCACAGCGGGGCGTTCGTCGGCGGGCTCGAGCTGAGGAACCACACTTCCTGGCAAAACACCGCCGAGAGCGCCCACCGCACGCCCTCGTGCCCGCGCTCGAACCCCGCGTAGACTTCCGGCCGCAGCGCCGAGCCCGCCCAGCGCGCCGCCGCCGTGAGCACGAGCGCCGGCAGCACGACGGAATACAACCGCGAGAGCCGCGCCGCCGCGTAGTCGCGCGGCCCGCGATTTTTTCCGAGCGTGGCGTCGGCGACGACATAGCCCGACAGGAAAAAAAACAGCACGACAAGCTCGTGCCCGAGATCGGGAAATACATTTAGCCCGACGGAGAACCAGGAGAAATTGGCGTGGCCAAGGAATACCCCCACCGCCGCCAACAGGCGTAGCAGGTCAAGGTAAAGGGAGGTGGTGCGGTTCACGGAGACAACGAGGTCAGGTGGAGCGCTTCTCATCCGCGCTGGCCCGGTTGGTCGAAAGGCCGGAATAAAACCCGATTAGCCGGTCCGTCGCGGCGTCCCAGCGGAGCGTCTGCACCCGCGTGTGGCCGGCCCGAGCGAGCCGCTGGCGGCGTGGCTCGTCATTCATCAGCGCGGTGAGCGCCTCGGCCCACGCCGCGGGCGTGCGCGCAGTCACGAGCTCGACCTCACGCTCCGGCGGCAGCCCCGCCGCGAAGCCCACGGGACTCGCGACGACGGCGCAGCCACACGACATCGCCTCGGCCGCCACCATCCCAAAACTCTCGTAGGCGGAGGGCAGGACGAGAATCGCGGTGCGGCGATACAAGTCGCGCAACCGCACCCGATCCCGCTCGAACGGGACGACTTCGATGCGCGCGGCGACATCCGCCGGAAATACCTCCGCGGGCTCCAGCGCGCCCACGCCGACAAGCCGCACCGTCCAGCCCGGCTGCGCCCGGAGCACCGCCGGTAACGCGGCGATGAGCAGGTCCCGCCCCTTCAGCGGCAGCCACGAACCGAAAAATCCCAACACATGCGGGCGCTCTGGGTCGCAGGGCTGGCCCAGCCAGTCGTCGGGCAACGGGTTCTCCACCATGAGCAGGCGCTCCTTCGGCTGGTAACCCGCCGCCTCCGCAAATACGCGGTTGTATTCGCTGACCGTCGTGAGCGCATCCACCTCTCGAAACGCCGCCTCGCGATCAAAGCGACGGTCCAGCCAGGCGGCGGCCGGGTTCGGTTTCGGCCGGAGACCGTGGCGTTCGAGCACGAGATCAAGTTGGACCTCCAGCCCATTGGAGCGTCCGACCAGCAGCGGTCGCGTCACGCGACGTGCGAGCCGCTTTGCGGCCCACCACGATTCCGCGCCCCACATCTCGACGAGATCAAAATCTTCCCGCCGCACCGCCCGCAGCGTCGCGCGCGTGTAGCCGAGCATCATCCGCAGGCGCTTGGCGCCCCTTAGCCGCGCGCCCCACTCGTAGTCGCGCGGATCGAGCGTCCTGACCTCGTGGCCGCGGGCACGCAATCCGTCGACATAGCCGAGAATCACGGCACCGGAGCCGAGCGTGCGTTCGAGCGGGACGTTGCTGACCGTGAGTATCCGCATCAGGCAAGCCGCGCGGGCGAATCCGCCCCGGTCGCGATTCCCGGCACCGCGCGGACCGCGGCGCCCACCCGGATACGCTTACTCCAGTTGATCGCGGGCACCTCGACGAAACGCCAGAAGACCTGCGCCCCAATCACGGCCGCCACGATCGTGCCGGCGAACACCGCCCAGGACGCCGCCGCCGACGAACCCGCGACGCGGCCGAGCAGGTTCGCTACCCGCTGCCCGAAGAATGGATGCACGAGATAGAGGCTGTAGGAAATTTTTCCAAGAAACTGCATGGTGGGATGGTTGAGCCATGCCACGGCCGGCCCATGGCGACAGCCCGCGAACAGCGCGACCGCCGTGAGGAGCGCCGCCGCCGCCATCCGATCCTGTTGCCACACCGCCAGCGTCAGCAACGCCGCACCGTGCACGGCTCCGATCCACATCGGCACGCGGCCCCGGACGAGCCAGCACACGACCGCGCCGCCGAGAAACATCGGCCATTTCCCGAGACACGATCCCGGGAAGTCCGGCACGCCTACGTCGGCGGCGACCGCGCAACCATACAAGGTCACCAGCCCGAAAAAAATCCATCGTCCCGCCACCGATTCGCGTCCGGGAGCTGCGGCGCCGCGGTCCGTGCGTTGGGCCAGCCCCGTCAGCAACACAAACAACAGGTAGAACTGCACCTCCAGGCAAAGCGTCCAATAGACATCGTTGATCTTCGGGATGCCCAGCGCATCCTCGAGGTAGAAAAAATGGACGACCAACGAGTCGAGCGACGGATAGGGCAGGACCCGGTCTCGCAGCACCCGGTTACTCACCGCCACCACGCCGACCGCTAGGACGAGGGAAGCGACGTAGGGCGGGTGTAGCCGCACCAACCGCCGCGCCATGAAGCGCCCGAACACCGCGGGAGTGACCGCCACGCCATCCAGGGAGTGGGCAATCACGAACCCGCTCAGCACAAAAAAAATCGCCACCCCAAGGTCGCCCTGAAGGAAAACGTTGCCCAACGCCGTCGGCATTTGCGGCCGCACGGGCGACGTCAGGAAGATATGGAAGAGCGCAACCGCCAGTGCGGC
>JBEANZ010000161.1:0-2610 GCA_041165185.1 Verrucomicrobiota bacterium
ATCTCCGCCCGCTCATGCAGGCGCCCGGCGCGGATTTCCGTTTCGCCCTTGTCCTCCCCGCCGACCTCGTGAGCGACGCCGCGTTTGGCCTCCACCTGAAAATTCTCTCCAACCCCCGCAACGAAATCGAGACGCAGACCGTCAACGGCATCCTCCAAAAAACGATCTTCACCAACGTCCCCCAGCTCCTCGGCGAGTCGCTCCAGGCCAGCGCGAAAAAATTCCTCGGGCAGGACGCGTTCAAGCAGTTCAACGGCACGATCGCCGGCGCCGTCGCCAGCGCGTTCGGCGGCGACTCCGCCGAAATCCAGCGCAAGATCGAGGCCGGTGACTTCGGCCTCGGCCAACTCACCACCCCCGCCGCGCCCGCCGCCCCCACCCCACCGGCAGATCCCACGCTCCGCCGCCTCGACACCCCCGCCGCGCCGTCCGCGTCCGCACCATCCGCGTCCTCTTCCGCGCCCAATCCAAAATCGAAAATCGAAAATCAAAAATCCCCCGACCTCCTCGCCCAAGTCGTCCGCCTCGAGACGATCCAGGTCGTCGGCGCCAAGGTGAAAAATCCCTACGCCACGACGCTCGTCGGCGGCTGGGCGATTCAGTTTCTGCTCTTCGCGCTGAGCGCCTCGGCGACGAGCCTCTTCAAGGAACGCGACGCGGGGATTTTCCAACGCCTGCTCGCCGCGCCGGTCACGCGCGCGCACATCCTCTGGGCGAAATTCCTCTACGGCGTGACCCTCGGCCTCGTGCAGCTCTCGGTGCTCTTCGTCGCCGGCAGCCTGCTCTTCGGCATCGATGTCGGCCACCACCTCGTTCCCTTGTTCATCGTGTGCCTGTTCGCCGCGGCGGCCTGCACGTCATTCGGGATGTTGCTCGCGGCCGTGTCCTCGTCGCCCGAAGCGGCGAACGGGCTGGCGACCTTTCTGATCATGCTGATGAGCGCCCTCGGCGGCGCGTGGTTCCCCATCTCGATCATGCCCCTCTTCATCCAACAGTTCAGCAAACTCACACTCGTCTATTGGTCGATGGAAGGCTTCAGCGCCGTGCTGTGGGCCGGCCAAAGTCTCGGACAAATGCTCCCCATCCTCGCCGTGCTCGGCGGCATCACGGCAGTGGTAATGAGCCTGGCCGTGTGGCGCTTCAACCGCGGGAAAATTTTTGGTTAGAAATCGTGGACGAGGCGTCCCGCCTCGTGGCGTAAGTGGCACGGGCGCCCCGTCCGTGGACCGAGCGGCCTCCGGCCCGCTCACCTACGAACCCGTGGGCGAGACGCCCATGCCACGCCGCCGCCCGCTCTCGCGCGTCCCGCCGATTTTCGAGTGACACCGCCCGCCAAACCCGCCGCGATGCCCGCCTCATGTCCCGGCCCATCTACGCGCTCCCACGTTTCGGCCTGCTCGCCATTTTCGTGCTGATGCTCGGTGCGCTCGTCGCCGAGTTTGTCGCCACGTTCGCCGCCGGCGTCGTCTACAAGCTCCTCGCGTTGTTCGGCGCCGTCAGCGTCTTCGGCGGCGAGGCCACGGTCGCGATCATCGGCAAGCTCCTCGCCTGCGCCCTCGTCGTTGGGATCGTCCTCCGCCTCGCGCGCCAGCCGTGGGCCGCGCTGGGCCGCGTGGGATTCCGTCCGTGGATCCTGCCGATCGCGTTTTTTCCGCTGGTGGCGGGTGTCATCGTTTTCCTCTCGGAGATCGACAATTTCCTCCGCGCGTTTCCCGCATTCGATCTCCGTGGCGGCTCGGATTTTTCCCCGGCGTTTGAGCGCCTGCTCGGCAGCGCGTGGACGGGTCCGTTGCTCGCGATCGTCGTCGGGCCGCTGGTCGAGGAGCTGGTGTTTCGCGGCGTGATCCTGCGGGCGCTGCTCGCGCGCTGGCGGCCCGGCGTCGCCATCGCGATCTCGGCGGTGCTCTTCGCCGTGATGCACCTCAACTTCGCGCAGGCGCCCGTCGCGCTCCTGCTCGGCGCCACGCTCGGCTGGCTCTACGTGCGCACGCGCTCGCTCGGGCTCTGTGTGATTCTGCACGGCCTCAACAACAGTTCGCCCTACCTCGGCGATTTTCTCCCGTTCAAGGTCATCGGCTTCAACGACACCCCCGCGGGCGTCCCCGAAACGGTCGCGGTGTTTCACCCGTGGTGGTTTGATCTCACAGGCCTCCTGCTCTTCGCGGTGGGCCTCCGCCTGATCGCCGGCCTCACGCGTGACGCCGCGCCGTGGACACCCCCGCTCGCTCCCGAGCCGCCGCCGCTGCCCGCCACCGCCGCCGCCACGCCACCACCGCTCCTCGCCTCGGCGCACGGCGCAATTCCCGGTTGTCAGCCCGCCGCGCCTGCGGGACTTTCCCCGCGCATGTCCGCCGAACTCGCCGCCCTCGTCACCTCGCTCGCCCAACGCGCCCGCGCCGCGTCGCTCGTGCTCGCGACCACTCCGGCCGCCGCGAAGAACGCCGCCCTCGCGAAACTCGCCGATCTGATCGACGCCTCGCACGCTGCGCTGTTCACCGCCAATCTCCAAGACCTCGCCACGCCCGAAGCCGCCGCGCTCACACCCGCCTCTCGCGACCGCCTCACGCTTACCACCGCGCGCCTCAGCCACCTCGCTGCTTCCGTGCGCGA
>JBEANZ010000162.1:0-8798 GCA_041165185.1 Verrucomicrobiota bacterium
GCACCGCTCGCGCCGCGCGCAGCAACGCCCCGCCCCGTTTGCGCGGCGCGAGCCGCATCACGCACGCGATCACCACGTGATCCGTCGGCGGATTCGCCGCGCCCCGCCACTCGCCCGACTCGATCGCGTTGGGCAAGAGCCGCACGGGCACCGCGCCGAGCACCGCGCGCAAATCGCCCGCCGCGCGATCGCTCACGGCGGAAAACGCCACCGGCCATCGCGTCCAGCCGGAGAAAAAATCCAGCGCCGAAAAAATCCGCCGGTAGCCGCCCCACACCGAATGCACCGTGAGCGCCGCCGGCCGCCCCGCCGCCTGCGCGTGATACAGCGCCGCGCACGCCGTCGGCGAAATCAGGCTGCCGTGGACGTGGACGACGTCCCACGCCTCCGCGCGCAGCGCCGCCCCGAGCCGGCGAAACGCCGCCGGCGTCCACATCAATCCCACGCACGGCAGCAGCCCGCCGCGTAGCCGCACGAGGCGCACGCCCGCGACGGGACCGGCCTCGCCGCCGGTCGGCGTGATCACGGTGACCTCGTGCCCGGCCGCGGTGAGGCGTCGCGCGAGTTGCTCCAAATGGAGTTCGATCCCGCCGATGCGCGGCCGATACCAATCGCAGACGAGCGCGATTTTCATCGGGGCGCGGCCGGCGTTTGATTCATCCCTTGATTCTGAGCGGGAGCGACCGCTTCATGGCAAGAGTTGCCGTCCACGCCCGCCGCCATGTCGTCCCGCTCCCGCGCCGAATTTCCACCGCCCGCTGCGGTCCGACGAGCCCGATGAAGGGCGGTGGGGATTTTCTGCGACGCTGGGCGGCGACCTACGCCTACGTGGGGCTGATCGCGCTCGCCGTTTTCTGGATGATGGACGGAATCACGGTTGCGGGTCGGCCCCCCGATCGGGAACCCGCGGCGGGGCCGGCGCCGGCGCGGCCCACAGGACGCGTTTTCATTCTCCTGCTCGACTCGTTGCGCTACGAGACGGCGATTGCCCCGGAGCTGATGCCGCACCTTTCGCGGCTGCGATCCAGCGGGGTCTGGGCCCGGGTCAACGCGAGCTACAACGCCATCACGGTGCCGTGCCTGCGCGCGGCGTTCACCGGCCACGACGACGTGAGCGTCCTGGGCTTCGTGCAAAATTTCCTGCGGGGCGACGCCGCCATCGAGTCGTGCTTCAGCCAGTTTGCGGCGGCGGGCCTGCGCACGGCGGCGTTTTCCGACGGCTCGTTTGATCAGTTCGGCGCCGCCATCGGGCCGAGTTTCACGTCCACCCTGAGCCTGCACAGCCCGGGCGTCGAGGACCACGACGACGAGGCGGTGAGGCGCGCGCTGGCCCTCTTTCACGAGGGCACGCACGCGATGGTGATCGTGCATGTGCGCTACACGGACTACGCGGCGCACCAATACGGCGTCGGCGCTCCCGGCTACCGGCGCGATTTCCAGCGGGCCGACCGGCTCGTCGCCCTCGCCAACGCCGCCGTCGCCCCCGCCGACACCCTCGTGATCATGGGCGATCACGGCCACAGTCCCGAGGGCGCGCACACGCTCGGGCAGGACGTGCCGACGTTTGCGCTGTATCGCGGCCCGCGCTTCGCGCGCGGCCACGACCTCGGGACGATCCCGCTGATGTCGCACCGCTGGTTCCTGAGTGAAATTTTCAACCAGCCGTTGCCCGCGACCGGCTACATGGGCGGGCGCCATCCGGCCGCGCTGATCGATGCGCCGGGGATCGACGGCGCGCCCGGCGCGGGGACTGCGCCGGCGGCGTCACGCGCCCCGCCGCTCCTGTGGATCTATGTCGCCCTGTTGATCACGTTGGGGGCCGGGATGATTTGCCCGGAACGCGCACCGTGGATGAGCGCACCGGGCGCGAACTTCGCGGTGTGGCTGGCGTTGCCGCCGGCCGCCGCGCCGATGCCGTGGAACGCGTGGATCGGGACCGCCGCGGCCGGGGCGATTTTCGTGTGGCTCCTGCGCGGTCAGGGCGCCCGCGGTTGGCGCGTGCCCGCGGTCGGACTCGCGGCGGGGCTCGGCTGGCACGTCTGGGGGCGGGCGCTCGCCGCGGCGCGCAATCTTATCCATGCGGTGACGCCCACGCAGCTCGCGCTCGGCTGGCTGGCGGCCGGCGCGATCGTGGTGCTGGTGGCGAATCGCGCCAACCGCGCGCGACTCGTCGCGGTCGTCGGCCTCGCCTATGGCTTCCTCGCGCTGCCGACGGTGCATGCCGAGGGGTTCGTCGCCATGATGGTGCCGCTGCTGTGGCTGTGGCTCGCGGCCTACGTGGCGTCGCTCGTGCGCGAGGGCCGCCTGCGCACCCGCGCCGCCCTCGGCTGGGCCGCCGGAAATCTCGCGCTGGTGTTCGCGCTGACGCAGGCGTTGGCCGGGACGCGGGCCGCGCATTTTATCCTCGCCGGCTTCGCGCCGGCGGTGCCGGCGGCGCCGTTTGATCGCGGGATGTTGCTGTGGTTCGCTTTGGTGTGGGCCGGGCTCATCGCGAAAATCCTGATCTTCTTTCCCGCGTGGCCGCGGCGGTGGGCGCCGCTCCTCGCGCGCGTGGCGATCATCGGGATCCTGCAACAGATGGAGTGGCGCACCTGGTTGCCGGACGCGTGGGGCAGCCTCGCCCTGATGGCGGCGTTGCTCGGCGGCTGGCTCGCGGCGCGGCGGCGCGACGCGGAGCTCGCGCAGGCCTTCGCGCTCGGGCTGTTGTTTTTTCTTTTCGTCTACTGCGTGCGCCCCGTGCGGGAAACCTACGCCTACGCCGACCTCATGCTCGCGGGCCTGATGTGCGCGGCGCGCTGGCTGCGCCGGTTCCCGCAGCCGGAAAACGCGGCCGCCGACGGCGCGGTGCTCGGGGCGGTGGCCCTGCTGGCGGCGGGTTTTTTCACCGTGGGCTGGTCGATCGAAAAACTCGAGTGGTCGCGGATCTACACGTGGTTCCCCGCGCAGTGGGTCGAGGCCTGCGCGATCGTCCTCGTGCCGTGGATCGTCGCCAAGACGGCGCTGCCGCTCGTCCTCGCCCGTCGCGTGTTCGGTCGCGAGTTGGGCGATCCCGCGGCCTGGCCGGGCGAGACCCTGCGCCGTCTCGCGGGCCTCAAGGTGCTCACGTTGCTGCTCGTGCTCACGGGGCTGGGAGCGAGCGGCACCGTGAGCAACGTCTACCTCGAGGGCGCGCAAGAACTGGCCGTGTTGCTAATGCTCTGGGTCGGCCTCGCGGGTTAGCAGCGCCGGCAGTCGCCAGAGCAGCCAGCCGAGCATCGCGGCGAGCAGGGCGTTGCGCAGGTTGAGCAACGCGACGGCCAGCGCCTCCAACCCCGTCAACCGATCGTAGAGATGCGGAAAAATCACCTGGCTCAGCGCGGCCGCGAGCAGCAGCGCGATCGCCACCGGGCGCAGCGCCGGCACGCCGCCGTAGCCCGCAGCGATGAGCGGCCCCAGCCACAGCAGGTATTGCGGGGAAAAAACCTTGTTGGTGAGGATGAACGCCAGCAGCAGCACCGTCGTCAGCAGCACGAGCGCCAGGTCCCGCGGCACCGGCGCCGCGCCTCGGCGACGCACGGCCACGCGCGCGGCGACGAGCCCGACGAGCGCGAGAAACAAGACCGGCGCCAGCGCCTTCACCGCTCCGGTCAGCGGCGTGCGCAGATCGTAGGCGCCGGCCGCCTCGATCACGGCGAGCGGCGCGCCCGATCCCCCCGCCGCCGCAATCACGCCGGCGTAGGTGCTCTCGAGCTGCACGCCGCGGTCGACGTGGTAGGCGTAGCTGCGCAGGTAGCCATCGCCCCACCAAAAATAGAACGCGCCGTGGAGCACGAGCAACGTGAGCGCCGTCCCCGCGCCCACCGCGAGCGCGCGCCGCCCCGCCGCGGGCGCGCGCGTCGCCCACAGCCCCAGCAGCCCGGCGCCCAGCACGAGACCGGGGACGATTTTCACGAACACCCCCAGCGCGATCACCGCTCCCGCCACCGCAAACCACGCCGTCGATCCCGTCCGGTCCGCGCGCCGCAACGCCCAGCACGCCACGAGGCAGGCCACCGGCACCGCGTGGTCGAAGCGCGCCGCCGCGACGCCCCCGAAGCACAGCAGAAACGCGAGCGACCACCACAGCGCGCGGTTGGCCGACGCGGCGCGCAACGGTCCGCCACCCGCAATGAGGTCTAGGCCCAGCAGCAGCGCGCCGAGGTAGAGCACGCCGCACCACGCCGTGAACCACGTCTGGTAGTCGCGGAGCTCGCGCGCAAAAATCGCCGGCGGCACCAACACCAGGAGCGCGCCCGGCTGGTATTCGATCGGGATGTCGCGATAGGGCCGCAGGCTGCCCTGCTCCGGCGCCGCCGCCGGCCGCCGCGGGTCGATCCCGCGCAGCGCCACCTGCGCGTAGCGGTGGTAGAGGCGGATCTCGTCGTGCGTGTCGAAAAAATAGGTCACGAGCCCGCCGTAGCCGTGCGTCTCGACGATCATCCGAAACCACTGCGACGTGCTCGCGGCCGCAGGCAACTGCCGCTCCATCCGTGCCCATTCGCCCTCGGGAAATCGCAGTTGAAACAGGCCGAGGAAAACCACGCCATGCAGCACCAACGCCAGCAGGGGGCCGGGCTGGCGCCACCAGAGACGCGGAGCGGAGGGAGGCGCGGTCATTTGCGATTGTAAGGGAAAATCGGCGGACGCAGCCTCGCCACGCCGCCTCAATGCCGACTCGCGTCCACGAATCAACCTCGCTTCTCCCGTGATGCCGACAGGCGCATCGGAAGGACGAACCAAAGCCGGAAACGCAGCATTGACGACCCTGTGGATCGTCGCGGCGCTGGCGGTGATTCACACCATCGGGATCGCGGTGTGGTTTTGGCCCGGCCACATGCCCGACACCGACTCCGCCGGCGTGTGGACCGCGCTCGCCGACGACGTGGCGCACGGAGACTGGTATCGGCCCCTGTTCGGGCCGCTGGGCACCGGCGGCACCCGCTACATGCCGCTGTTCTTCGCGCTGCACGGCGCGGCGATCCACGCGGGCGCGACGCCCCTCGCTGCCGGCGCCGCGCTGACGCTCGGCACCAGCGCCGCGTTCGCCGTGGCGCTCGGCGCGCTCCTTCGCCAACTCGGCATCCGCCGCGCCATCGCGTGGCCCGCCGCGGCGCTGATGTTCGGCACCGTCACGTTTGGCATGCTCCTCCTCACCGTGCGGGGGGATTTTCTCGCCGCCGCGCTGAATCTCGGCGGCGTCGCCGTGGCGCTTCGCTGGCGCGAGAAAGGCGGCAACGCCCTCCTGCTCTTCGCCGCGCTCCTGTTCGCCGCCGCGTTCCTGACGAAACTCACCACGATCTTCGGACTCGTCGGGGTCGCCGGCTGGATGCTCCATCAACGCGAGGGCGGGAGGAGCGCGCGGCTGCTCGCCGTGAGCGCGGCCCTCATGGCCGTGGGTGTGGCGCTCGCGTTACAGGTGAGCGAGGGCCGCATGTTGGTCGTTTTCCGCGCCGTCGGCCACGGCGGTGCGACCACGATGTCTGCGCTGAGCGGCCCGTGGCGTTTCGCGTCGGAGTGCGCGCGCGATCCGTTGTTTTGCCTGTTCTTCGTGCCCGGCGTCGCACTGGCCTTAGCAACTGCCGGCCGGGTGCACGTATCGCTGCCGCGCTGGCTGCTCGCGGCGACTCTCCTCGTGACGCTCGTGATCTACGGATCGCCCGGCACGAGCTCCAACCACCTCATCGATCTTCATGCGTTTGCCGCGCTGCAGCTCGCCCTCGCAGTCGAGCAAGGCGGCCGCATGCGCGCGTGCGCAGGCGTGGCGCTCGGGGTGTTCGGCATCGGCGTGGTGGCGCCGTGGCTGCCCGGCGTGCCGTCGATCCCGGCGTTTTTTCTGCGGACGGGTCTCCCCGAGGCCGCCGCGCCGGGGGAGTTCATCCGCCGCGCCGGATCCGGAGCCCGGCCGATGCTCGCGGAAAATCCGCTCGTGCCGATTCTCGCCGGCGAGCGTCCGTTCGTCGCCGACTGGTTCAACCTCGCGCTGATGTCGCGCCGCGATCCAGCGGTCAGGGAAGCCATCTCGGCCCGCCTGCGGCGCGGGGAATTCGGTTCGGTGGTGCTCACGAACTGGCCCGTCGCATTCACTCACGATGTCACTTCACCGGCCGACCCATCAATCGCCGCCGGCTGGGCCGAACTCGAAAAGGAACCGCGGCTGTTCGCGGAATTCTACCCACTGCTCCAGGCCCGCTATCGCGTCGTGTCGGTGCGTCGACCTTACGTTTATTTCCTGCGCGACGATTTGCCGTTTGCGGCGAGCCCATGAGCACCGCTACCGACCGTCGCCCATCACTACCGTTGTTTTCCGCCGCTGCGGTCTCCGTCGTCGGCGGACTGTGGCTCATGCTGTGGTATTGGCCCGGAGCGTTGCCCTACGACATCACGAGCGGAGTCTGGACGACGCTCGCGGAAGACACGATCCATGGGCAATTTTACCGCCCGGTCCACGGTCCACTCGGCTATGGCGGCACGCGCTATATGCCGCTGCAGTTTGTCCTTCACGCCGCGCTGATGGCCACGGGCGTGCCAGCCGCGACGGCGGGAATGGCGCTGACCTTCGTCTGCCTCGCGCTGCTGGGAATCTGTGCGTTTCGCCTGATGCGGACGCTGGCCGCCACGACGCCGATCGCGTGGGCGTGTGTGGCGCTCGTGCCCGCCAGCATCGGGTTTCAACTCCTGACCGTTGCCGTGAAAGCCGATGTGCTCGCCGCCGCGTGCAGCGCCGGAGGGCTGGCCGCGGCGGTCCACTGGCAGGAACGCGGTCGCATGCGCCACGCACTCCTGGCCTGCGTGTGCTTTGCGGCGGCGATTCTGGCGAAGTTCACCGATGGCTTCGCGTTCGCGGCGATCGTGGTGTGGCTCGTCGTGCGGCGTCAGCGCACCAAGGCCGGTGTGCTCCTCGCGGGAACCCTCGGCCTCGTCGCGCTGGGCTTGGCGGCCGCCGTTTGGGCGAGCGAAGGGCGAATCGTGGACGCCTTTGCCGCGTGCGCGACAGGCGGAGCGAGTTTCAGCTACGGTTGGCGGTTCCTCGCGTGGTTCACGATCGTCGCCGTTCAGGATCCGTTTTTCCTAGCCCTGTTTGTCGCTGCGATCATCGCTGCCCGGCGCCGCTGGCGGCGAAACGGCTTGGATCTCGCGACCTGCTATTTCGTCATCACTGCGCTCGGGACGACGCTGATTTTCGCTTCCCCGGGCACCGATTCGAATCACCTGGTCGATCTGCTGGTCGCGTCTGTCGCCGTGCTCGCCGTCGAGATCTCCCATGGTTCGCTCGGCGGTGGCGCGCGTTGGGCCGCGAGCGCTTTCGCGTGCGCCGTGGTCGCGACGTGGCTGCCCGGCATGCCGTCGGTTCGCCACTATTTCGCCAAAATTGGTCGCCCGACCCGGGCCGCAGTCGAAGAACTCGCTGCCCGCCTCACATCCGCCGGAACCCGTCGCTTGCTGTCCGAGAATCCTCTGCTCCCGATCATGCTCGGCCAACGCCCCGAGGTCATGGACTGTTTCAGCCTGCGACTCGTCGCAGGGCGCACCCCGTCAGTGAAGACGGAGTTCTTGGAGAATCTCTCGGCACGGCGCTACACGGCGGTGGTCCTGCAAGACTGGTCGGGCGCGCCGCCCAGCGGGCGTTGGAACGAAATTGCGGCGCACACCTCGCTCGGGGTGGAGACGTTTTACGGCGGGGTGCATTTTCCGCCGGGCTTCTTGGCAGCGCTGGACACGAGCTATCGCCTAAGCTTTGTCGCCGGTCCGTTCGTGGTCTTTGAGCCTCGGCCCCGCTAACCTAGCCCAAGTTCGTCAGTTCAGCCAGGAGGCGAAAAAAGTTTCAGGGTAGAGGCGTCCGGGGCGACGGTGGGCTTACGAGGGAGCCGCGTGCGGCCGGGCCATGTAGTGCCGAACACCCCCTTGTTGGGCGCGGCGGATTGCACGATAGTGCCGGCATGTTTCTGCGGCGGAAAAACAAGAAGGCGCGCGGCGTCGGTTACAGCTACTGGCATCTGTGCGAGACGGTGCGCACCGCGCGGGGGCCGTGCCAGCGGGTCTGGTCAACGACACGCGGCGCTATCGCGCGCTCGATCAACTCGGCGTCCACAAGGACGCGCTGTGCGCGCATCTGATGACGCGTTATCGCGAGTGGTTCGGCGTGCGTTTCGAGTTTCTACTCTACGATGTGACGAGCACTTACTTCGAGGGCCAGGCGGAGGGCAATCCGCAGGCGCAGCGCGGTTACTCGCGCGATCAGCGCAGCGGCAACAAACAAGTCTGTGTCGGCCTGGTCTGCACGCCGGAGGGCCTGCCGTTGTCCTTCGAGGTGTTTGCGGGCAACCGCGCCGATGTCACCACGGTCGAGGAGATCGTCATGTCCATGGAAACAAAATACGGCGTCACCGCGCGCATTTGGGTCATGGACCGCGGCATGGTCAGCGAGGCGAACATCACGTTTCTGCGGGCGCGCACGACGCGCTATCTCGTCGGCACGCCGAAGAGCTGGCTGCGCCATTACGAAGCGCAGCTGTTGGAAAAGTCCGACTGGCAGGAAGCGCAGGCCGGGCTGGAAGTGCGCTTCGTCGCGCACGAGCGCGGACCGCCCGGCGAAAAATACATCCTGTGCCGTAGCGCCGCGCGCGCGGAAAAAGAACGCGCCATGCTCCAGCGTCAGAGCGAGGGCCTGACGGCGGCGCTCGGGAAGATCGCGGCGTGGCTGCGCCGCACGCCGCAAACCGATCAGGAAGCGGTGGGCCGGCGGATCGGCCGGGCGTTGGGCCAGTTTCCCGCCGCCGCGG
>JBEANZ010000163.1:0-3404 GCA_041165185.1 Verrucomicrobiota bacterium
GTCGCCACTACACGGCTTTGAAAAAAGACCGTTTGCTCCGGGCCAACAACTTGCGCGCGTAAACCGGCCCGAAAAAGGCCGAAAATAGGAAAAACCCGCGCGAATCGCGGAAGTCGGGCTAGAACAAGCCCGATGATTCGAAACAGAGTGTGCACGGACGCTTTGATTTCTCCGTCTTCCGCCTCAAGTCAGCCGCTAGCCACGCGCGGAGGACTGGCGTTGAGCAGCACCCAAAAGGCCAAACCTGCGCGTTGCGCTGTGATGCTGCTTCGGCTGTTCTTTCATTTTCTTCCAGCCCTCGCGGCGACGCTGAGCCGCCAGAGCGCTGGCACGACATATCCGACAAGTGCGATCACCGCCCCGAAGAGCACCCACGACGTGAGTTCTTTCTTTGGGGCGCTTGCGAATTGGAAATACAACGCGACGCCAACGGCATATACGCTGGCAAAAATCAGTAGGCTCTTCGCCTCCTTTTTCATCACTTCACGTGGAGTTTGCATCGGGATATTTTCTTTGCCGAACAGTGTTATTCGCCGGAACTGGGTGCGGCTTTTGCCGGAAGGGGGCGGCGGGCGAGGCACCGACTCCAAAGTGTTGAGAGTGAACGAATGCGTTGGACGAGTGCGGCTTTCGCAGTGGCCGGAGCGCCCGCCGAAAGCCTCACCCGCGCGAAGGCGCGTCGAAAGGAAAATCCTGTGGCGGACGGCGCACCGTTGAGGTCTCTGCGGTGGGCGGTGACTCCGGCGGCGACCATGGTGGCGTAGGCGTAGTTGGCGGGCCGCACGGCGCAAGGTCCGAATCGCCGCGCGCCCATGGGGGATGCAACAGGAAGTGAGGCCAGCGGCTTGAGTGGTCTGGGCGTCTTGCCCATGAGTTCGGAGCTGAACGGGCCGGCCTCCAAAGCCGCCGCCCTCCTCGCGACCCTTCCCCCGCCAACGACAGCGTGAGCGTGAGCGCCAGCGGCCTCGGCGGCACCAGCGGCCTCGCCCTCGTCGAAGTCGACGACGTGCCGTGAGGTAGCGCCGGTCTCCGAACGGCGTTTCCCCACGCCACGCTCATCTTCGAGGTGGAGTTGCTGGATTTTCGCTGAGCGGCGGTCGGCAAGGCGCGGGCTTTCCAGCCTGTGCAACCGGCCTCGGGCTCCTGAGGCGGGACGCCTCAGCCACGACTCGTCGCCGCGCGCGCGGCATCTTCTGCTGGCGTTCACCCGGATTGCGCGCAACGTCGGGGGGCACCCCGCCCACCATGAATGTTCCCCGCGATCCCGCCGCGCGCCGCCGCCGCACGCCCCTCGTCCTCGCTCTCGCCGCCGCCCTCGCGTTGATCGGCGCGCTCGCACTCTGGCGGTCGCCCACCCGCTCCACCGCTTCGGTCCGAACCGATGCCAACCGCCCAACAGTGGCCCCGCCGCGTGGCGACACGGCCGGCCGGGATCGCGCCGCCGTCGATCCGGCGGGCGTTTCGGCCCGCGAGCAGACGCTGGCGCGGCTCGCCTACGCGCAGAGTTGGGCGCACGAGCTGACGCCGGCGCTCGCGGCGTTTCGCGCGTGGACGGAGCGCTACCGCGCCGTCGCGCCCGCCGAACGCGCGGCGCTGGCGCCCGAAGGCGTGGCCCTCGCCCAAGCGCGACGGACGGTGATGCTCGACCTGATCAAAACCGATCCGCAGCACGCGCTCGCGGTGACGGTGCCGGCGGTGGTGCGCGCGGATTTGCCCGCGACCGTGCTCGCGCAACTCGAGGTGCGCGTCGCGGGTCGGGGCGATTTGGCGCGGCTCGCCGGGATGCCCGAGCCGGGCGGCGTGCCCGTCCCCGCGCGGCGGATCGCGTTTGTCGGCGGCGTGGAATACACCGCGCACACCTACGCGCGCCGCGAGTCTCAGCTCACCAAGGAGGGCGCCTCGCTCCACGGCGTCGCGCTCGACCGGCACCTCGCGTTGCACGAGAGCCCGGTGCGTGCGTTGGAGCCGGGCGAGGCCGCCGTCGGCGCGCCCGAGGATTTGCATTGCCCGGTGTCGGGGCTCGCCGTCGCCGCGCTCGCGCCCGGCACGGGCGTGAACGAAAACCCCGGCCCGCTCACCGTCGCGATGGCCTTCGGGCGCACGTGGGAGTTTTGCGAGACGGACGGCACGATGCTGGAGCGCTTCGAGGCGCAGCTCGCCGCCGCCGAAGCCGGCGACAATCCCTCCGTCCCCCCGCCCGGCGCGCCCCCGCAGACCGCCGCCGATGCGCCCACGAGCCGCACGTCGGGCGCGCAAAGGGTGCTCGTCATCCGCGCGGATTTTTCCGACGTGCCCGGCGCCGCCGCCACGGCCGCCGAGGTCCAGGCCACGATGGACGGCAGCGTGAAGCCCTTCTACGAGGCCGCCAGCTACGGCGTGACGACACTCACCACGACGGTCACGGCCAACGTCTACCGCCTGCCGCAGACCGGCGCCGCCTACGCCGCCGGCGGGCTCAACACCCAGCTCCACACCGATGCGCGCGCCCTCGCCGCCGCCGACCACACGCTGGCGAATTTCGACCGCGTCATCGTCCTCTTCAACCGCCTCACCACGCTCCCCAATTCCCAAATCAACTACTCCGGTCTCGGCTCCGTCGGCGGCTCCAGCGTGTGGATCAACGGCACGTTCGCCCTCCGCAACGTCGCCCACGAGCTCGGCCACACCTACGGCCTCGAGCACTCGAATTTCTGGGAGGTTTTCGACAACAACCCCGTCTCCCCCGGCGGCACCAGCATCGAATACAACGACCCCTTCGACCCCATGAGCGCGGGCAACACGGACGCGCGCTACGATTTCAGCATGTGGGCCAAGAACCGCCTCGGCTGGCTCCCCGACAGCGCCGTCCTCACCGCGACCAAGAGCGGCACCTACCGCATCTACCGCTTCGATCACGCGGGCGCGGCGGGGTTGAAACAACCCCTCGCCCTCCGCCTCTACCGCGACGGCGTCCGCTGGTATTGGATCGGGCTGCGGCAGAACTTCACCACCAACGCCTCCCTCACCAACGGCGCCTACGTCACCTGGGGCTTCAACACCCTCCAGCACACCCAGCTCATCGGCCTTACCGCGCCCTACTACAACGGCTCGGCCATCCCGAGCGTCACCGTCGCCGCCGGCCTCGCCGTCGGCGCGTCCTTCACCGACACCGCCTACGGCATCACGATCAAAGCCGTCGCCAAGGGCGGCACGGACCCCGCGCAATACCTCGACCTCGAGGTCACGTTGCCCACCGCCCCGCCCAACACCCTCGCCGCGTGGGGCCGCGAGGGCGTCCTGTTTCGCGACACCCCCACCGTCGAGACCAACGTCCCCTTCAACGCTAACCGCAACCTCGTCGCCGTCGCCGCCGGCGACGCCCACCTGATCGGCCTCCAAGCCGACGGCACCGTCGTCGGCTGGGG
>JBEANZ010000164.1:0-3375 GCA_041165185.1 Verrucomicrobiota bacterium
CCTCGAAGGAACGCAATCCCGTCTGGGAACGCCTCGTCGACGAGACGCAGCAGCGCATCGACAAGCAGCTCCTCCACCGCAGCGACTACGACAACCACTGGCAGGCCTTCAACATCGCCAAGGCCGTCGCGCGCTTCTCCTTCGGGCTCTCCAAGAAGGACGAGACCTCTCGCCTCATCGAGCGCATGTGCGATCGCGTGAACCAGACCAGCTCGGCGGGGTTTTTCGACGACGCCACCGGCACCGGCCTCGGCGGCAACTTCAACCTCTACGGCGTGATGAGCTTCGTGTTCGTCCGCTCCGCGCTCCAGCTCCACGCCAACAGCGGCGTGCGCGACCGCAAGCTCCCCACCCTCCGCACCTACGCCGAAAAATACATCAAGATGATGCCCGACCTCGTCCGCGCCGACGGGCTCGGCTGGGCCTTCGGCCGCGCGGCCGGCGCCTACGGCCAGATGCACTGCATCAGTTTGATTTTGCAGGGCCTGCGCGACGGCTGGATCGCCGACGACCAGAAGGTCAAATACTACGACATCCTCCGCCGGCTCTTCATCTTTTTCTACGAGACCTACCTCGATCAGGAGCACGGCTTCCTCGATCTCCGCGACGAGGAGCGCACCGCCTACTCGCACCACACCACGCGCATGGCGAACTTCGACGCCGCGCGCTACCTCTGCCAGTGGTCCCGCCTCGCCAAGACCACGCAGGTCCCCGCCGGCAACCCCCGCCTCGATCCGCCGAAGACCTCCGGCCGCTACGTCATCTTCGACAAGTCCAACCGCAAGGAGCAGGGCCTCTTCCTCTACCGCGACGGCGAGACCGGCCTCCACCTGCAAGTCCCGCTCGTCAGCTCCGGCTCGAAAGTCACGAGCGACGCCCTCGCGTTTCCGCACTGCCCCGGCGTCTTCGACTGGCCCAACAACGAATACGTCCCGGTCATGCTGCCCGAGCTCACGTTCGGCGAGCACGTCACCCTCCCCTCGTTCTACGGAAAAAACTGCGTCACCGGTCTCGGCCTGCGGAACAGTTTCTATTTCCGCTACGAACAACCCGAGCTGATCACGACCAAGGAGGAAATCGTGAAGAACCTCGGCAACGTGAAGGTGCAGTGGACCTTCGCCGGCAACAAAATCGCCTGCGAGTTCGCCTACACCGTGAAGCAGCAGATCACGTTGGACAAGTTTCGCTACGCGCTCGCCATCGCGGCGCCGCACTCGAAATACCACGTCACCGGCGGCCTCACCCTCGGCCCGCAAGGCCACCGCTGCTCGGTGGCGAAGGACGATTTCCAAGGCGCGTGGCGCGAGACCGAGGTCGTCAGCGCCGACCCCACCTACCGCACCAACTACGGGAAGATCCACTATCTCCAATACCTCGTCCGCGACCACCTGCTCATCATGCGCCCCGGCCACATCTACCGGTTTGCGGTGAACTTCGAGCCCGACGTCGCGCACACGGACAGTTGATCGGGAAGTGGCGCGTAGTGGGTAGCGGGTAGCGAGCATCACGCTGCCCGCCTTCCACGGTTTTCTACTCGCTCCTCGCTACTCGCTCCTCGCTACTTTTCCGCGTGCTCTCCCGCCGCATCATCCCCTGCCTCGACGTCAACGCCGGCCGCGTCGTCAAGGGCGTGAAGTTCCAGCAACTCCGCGACGCCGGCGATCCCGTCGAGAGCGCGAAGGCCTACGACGCCCAGGGCGCCGACGAACTCGTCTTCCTCGACATCACCGCCTCCAGCGACGGCCGCGGCATCATGCATGACGTCGTGGCGGCGACCGCCGAGCAGTGCTTCATGCCGCTCACCGTCGGCGGCGGCCTCCGCACCGTCGCCGACATCGAGGCGATGCTGAAAAGCGGCGCCGACAAGGTCTCCCTCAACACCGCCGCAATCAAAAATCCGCAGCTCATAGCCGACGCCTCCAACCGCTTCGGCGCGCAATGCATCGTCCTCGCGATCGACGCGAAGCGCGAACCCGACGGCCGCTCGTGGCGCGTCTACACACACGGCGGCCGCAACCGCACCGAGCTCGACGCCGTCGCCTGGGCCGCGCAGGCCGTCGCGCTCGGCGCCGGCGAAATCCTCCTCACCAGTATGGACGCCGACGGCACGCAGGCCGGCTACGACTGCGCGCTCACCCGCGCCGTGAGCGACGCCGTGAGCGTGCCCGTCATCGCCAGCGGTGGCGCCGGCACGCTCGATCATTTCGCCGCCGCCCTCGACGCCGGCCGCGCGAGCGCGGTGCTCGCCGCGAGCCTGTTCCACTTCGGCACGCTGACAATCCCGCAAGTGAAGGCGTTTCTCGCCGCGCGCGGCGTCCCCGTGAGGACGGCCGCGACCGCCGCTCGCTGAGCGTTGGCCGCTACGCCGCCACGACCGGCGGCTCCGCAGCGGCGGCGGCCGCCGCCTCCGGCGCCTTCGCTTTCGGCGCGCCCACGAGCACGCTGAGCTGTTCCTGCACCGCCACGAAAAACTCCGCCGTCAACTCCCCCGCCGGCACCGCGAACACCTGCTTCGTCTTCGCGTGCTCGAACAAATTCTTCTCCCCATCCGGGCTCGCCCCTTTCGGTCGCAGGACTTTTTTCCGCTCCAGCATCAGCGCGAGAAACTGCACCAGCCGCGTGCTCTCCGCGTTCAGCTCGTTCATCGGATCCGCCAGCGTCACGAAGAGGTTTTCCGCGCTCAACTTCAGCGCGCGATCGGCGTTTTCCTGGCCACGTGGCTTGAACGCGTGCACCCACCGGCACGCCACGAAGCCCGCCGGCGTAAACTCCGCCTCGCGCGCCGCGCCCACGTCGTAGCGCACGATCTCCAGCGTCGCGCCGCGCACGAGAAAACTCGCCACGCGGTCACCCGCGGCGAAGGGCTGCCCGGTGACGAAGCACATCGTCGCGAGCGGTTGCAGGTGCATTTCCATGCTTTCGTGTTTACTGCCGCGCGAGCGCGACGCTAGCACTTTCCCGCAGCATGAAGGGACGACTCATCATCATCGGCGACATCCACGGCTGCCACCTGGAATTCGCCGAACTGCTCGCCCTCCTCGCCCCCTCCCCTTCCGATCGTCTCGTCCTCGTCGGCGACCTCGTGAACCGCGGCCCCGACACCCCGCGCGTCCTCGAACTCGCCCGCGAGCACCGCGCCATCTGCCTGCTCGGCAACCACGAGGCGCGCCTCCTCAAGCTGCGCCGCACCGGCGACCGCAAGGGCGCCCGCGAAAACGATCTCGCCACCCATGATCAACTCGCCGCCGTCGACTGGGCCATGCTCGAGGCGATGCCGCTCACGTGGCACGATCCCGAACTCGACCTCGTCTGCGTGCACGGCGGTTTTCTGCCCGACCAACCGTGGCGGCAACAACCCGCCGACGTCGTCACGCG
>JBEANZ010000165.1:0-5640 GCA_041165185.1 Verrucomicrobiota bacterium
GGGGGTAGGTCTTGTTGAGGGCGAGGTGGCCGTGGGGATTGAGCTCGGCGCCGGCGGATTGGAAGAGGACGTCGCGGCCGAGCTCGACGGTCACGCTGTAGTCGGAGGAGAGCTTGGAGGAGCGCACGCCGGCGACGTAGGCGAAGAAGGCGCGGTAGCCGAACTCGGCGGCGACGTAGCCCTTGAGCTCGTTGTTGCGGAGGATCGGGGCGTAGATGATGAAGCCCGGCATGCGTTTGCCACCGTTGCCGATGCTCGTCGTCGCGGTGACGCTCGGCTGGGCGGTCGCGGCCTTCAGCGCCTCAAGTCGCTCGGGGAGGCGGCTATTGTCGAAGCCCCGGTCGGCCTCGTGGCCGTCCGGCGGAAACACCCAGACGGTCTGGTAGCGGGCGTCGATAAACGCGATCGCGGAGAGGCCGTAGCCGCGGTTGCGGGCCTCGGCCATCATGGTGGCGGCGTCGAGGCGGCGGATGTCCTCGGCGTCGTCGGCGAAACCGCTCCAGCGGTTCGCGGCGCGGGCAAACTGGAGCTGCTGGGATTCGACCTCCGCCTCGATGTTGCCGGCGAGCTGGTCGCGCGCGCTCGTGGTGCTGTTGGTGATGAACTCGCGTTCGCGTTCGCCGAGCCCGATCCAGAGGATGACCGTCAGCGTGAAGCAGAAGATGAGGCCGGGCATCGGCGACCAGCTCGGCGGGCCGTTTTCGGATTTCGCGCTGTCGCGAAACGCGAGCCCGAGCAGCGCGAGCCCGAGCAGCATCAGGCCGATCGCCTCGACGGGCGCGGTCGGCGTCGTCGTGCCCCAGCGGTAAACCGTGCCGAGCCGCGCGGCGTAGCCGAGCAGCGTCGACAAACCCGCCGACGCGATCAGCGAGCCCGCGACCGGCTCGATCATGAGTCGCCAGCTCTCGCCGCGTTCGGTGCGCCGCCAGGCCAGCAGCAGGCTCGCGCTCGCGAGCGCGGCGGCGACCATCGCCGACATGCGGCCGGGCTGGGCGCTCAGGTGGTCGGTGGCGAGGATTTCGTCGATGCGGACATTCAGCGAAAAGACGTGTTCGACGAGCACGAGCAGGCCGAGCAGGCCGGGCAGCAACGCGAGCGCGGCGGCGCGCGGCGCGCGGTTTTCCATCGCGAGCAACACGAGCCCGATCGCGAGGAACGCGAGCGCGGCGTTGATCTTGATCGGTTCGGTTTCGCGGAAGGGCTGGATCAGGAGCGGCTGGCCGAGCCACCAGCCGAGCGCGCCGAGCGTGCCGAGCACCACGAGGCCGACCGCCAGCCCGAGCAGCGTGCGCTCGAGCCAGGACTTGTGCGGCAACGTCGTGACGGGATCCATCGGGTGGGCGGTGTCCGGCGACGAAAAGGCCCGCTGCGACGGGGAGCAATGAGTTTTCCTCGGTGGGAGCTACCCACCGGGCGGTTTCGGCGGCGGCGCGGGCGGGGGTGCGGCGGTTTCCGGCGGCGTCTTGGCGGCGGGATCGGCGGGGACGAAGGCGCGGAGGAGATTGCCGGGCGTCGCGGCGAGGGACCACGCGGGCTTGTCGAGCGAGCCGGCCAGCTTGACCTCGAGGATCGAGGTGAGCGGGGAGAGCACGAGCTCGAGACCCTTCTTGATGAGGTTGCCGCTTTCGTGGAGCGGGTAGACGCGGGCGTGGAAATCGAGTTCGCGGCGGTCGAGCGCGAAGGTGCCGGCGGCCTCGACGGCGGAGTTGGCGCCGGAGAGTTTGAGATCGGGAAACACGAGCCGCCGCCCGTCGATCTTGAAGGGCGCCTTTGCCGTGGTGAAACGCAGCGAGGTAAACTTAAGCAGGTCCGACAACAACCCGAGCAGCCGCACCTCGCCGAGCTCCGCGCCCGTCACGAGCGCGAGGCCGGAGCCCTGATAACTGAGGGGATCCGCGTAACTGCCCTCGGCGACGGCGGCGAGATCGAGGTGGAGCGCGGATTTTTCGGAGAGAAATTTCGAGGGCGGGGCGGCGGATTTTGCGCCGGCGGCGGGCGCGGGGTTTTGTCGCGCGGCGTAATCCTGCACCGCCGCGACGACGCGGCCGAGCGAGGCGTCTTTCAACGCGTAGTCGAAGCGCAGGCGCTGCGCGCGCTCGCGGCCCCAGATTTTGGCGCGGCCGGCGAGGCGGCCGCCGGCGAATTCCGCGGTCATGTCGTCCACGGTGATCTCGTCGTCGCGGATGGCGGTGGCGAAGGAGACGTTTTCGATGGGGAAATCGTGGAGGCGAAATTCGCCCGTCGTGCGTGCGGCGATGTTCAGCGTCTGGTGCGGCCCCTCGGCGGCGGCGGGGCCGGTGATGCGGCCGGTGACGTCGAGTTGTGGCGGGGCGTCGAAGCGAAACGGCGCGAGCCACTCGGCGCCCGCCGGCCCGATCATCGCGAGCAGCGGGGCGGGGTGGAGATTCGTGGTGTGGGCGTCGAACTCGAGCGAGCGCCACTCGGCGGTGGCGTAGTCGTTGAGGTAGGTCGCGGTGCCGCGCAACGCGCCGCCCTCGCGCGTGCCGAACACCTCGAGCACGTCGTAATAGGACGGCCGCAGGTAAATGCGCGTGCGCAGGGTGTCGAATTTCGCGCCGCGGATCACGGCGCCGGTCGGCGTGGAAAACACGAAGACCTGCGCCTGCCGCGCGTCGGTCCAGTTGCCGATCACGTCGACGCTGGCGGGCGGCGGCGCGACGGGGAACTCGAACTCCTTGAAAAAATTCGTCCACCAGCCGCCGCCGAACCAGCCGCCGATGTCGAGCGGGCGGAGTTGGCCGACCAGAAGAAAGCGATACGCGCGCGTCGCGAGATCGTGGTCGTAGGTGCCGCGGGCGAAATTTTCGCCGATGCGCGCCCACGCGTCGGGCGAGTGGAGGTGGCGACCGTCGAATTCGACGAGCGCGCGGCCCTCCTCCATGTGGACGTGGTAGGCGTCGATGCCGCGCACGCGCACGCGGAGGCGCACGTTTTCAAATTTCCAACCGGGCGCGAAGACGGCCTCGCCGTCGGCACACTCGAGCGCGGCGAAATCAAAATACTGTTGCACCCGAACGCCGAGCCGCGCGCTGAGCGGGTCGAGGACGCGCGGGGAGATCGCGCCGTCGAAACGCAGCCGCGCGGTCTGCGCGGAAAGATCGGCGAGCGCGGCGACGGCGAGCGGCGCGCCCATGACGCGCGCGACGATCGTGGCGTCGAGGCGCGGGAGCGGGCCGGGGGTGACGTGCGCGGCGAGCGCGGTGGCGCGGTAGCCGGCGGCCGCGATCGCGGCGGCGTCGAGTCGGAGGTCGTGGGGATCGAAGGCGAAGCGCGCGGGGTGGAGCGTGCCGCGCACGACGGCGCGGACGCCGTGCGCGACGGTGCCGGCGGGGAGGCGGAGTTCGTCGGCTTCGAGTTCGAGGCGCGCGGTCACGGGGGCCTCGCCGAGGAGGGGGAATTTCGTGGCGAGGCGCAGCCCGGTGACGGCGAGCGGCACGGGCAGCGCGCGTTGGTAGGCGCGCGCGGAGACGGTGGCGTGCGCGATCGCGGCGCGCGTTTCGGAGGGCGCGAGATCGAGGTGGAGGAGCGGGGTGTCGAGGGCGGCGAGTTCGGCGGCGGCGGCGACGAGTTGGCGGCAGAGGGCGGGATAGTTTTGCGCGAAGAATTCGGCGACGGGGAGGCGCGTTTTCGTCGGGGCGAGGTCGGCGGGGACGTGGATCGCGCCGCGCGCGGTGACGACGACGCCGGCGACGCGGGCGACGAGTTGTTCGAGGAGGAATTCGTTTTTTCCGGGCACGACGGTGGCGTCGAGGTCGCGCATGATTTCCTCGGTGCGGCCGGTGGGCGAGAGCATGGCGGGCACGGACCAGGTGGCGCCGGTGAGGCGGAATTCGCGCGGCTCGAACTTGCCCGCCGCGAGCGCCCACGGATCGAGGCGCACGTAGAGGGCGCGGGCGGTGACGACGGGCTCGGTGTAGGACGGGAGCGTGACGCGCGCCGATTCGATGAGCACGCGCCCCGCGGGATCGAGGGAGGTGCGGCCGAAGGTGACTTTCACGCCGGAGGCGGCGAGGCGTTCCTCGAGGGAGCGGAGGACGAAGCCGGGGATCTCGAGCTCGTTGACGGAGGCGATGTAAACCTGGAGGCCGAGGAGGAGGCCGAGGGCGAGCCAGAGGGTCCAGACGCAGAAGGACCACGCGCAGGCGCCGCACCACTTGGCGCCGAAGAGACAGTAGTTCAGCCAGCGGGGCATGGGGTGGGGGCGTCGGAGCGCGAGGGGGGCGAGGGGCGGGCGGCGCGCGAGCCGGGGGACGGGTGCGAGTCGGGGGAGTCGGACAAGACAACGGCTGAAGCCGGAACTACGAACGACGGATTCGGAACGGACAAGGCACCGGCTGAAGCCGGAACTACGAACAGCGGAACGGAAACGGACAAGGCACCGGCTAAAGCCGGAACTACGAACGGAGAGCCGGACCTCGGGAGGCGGTTCTCGGGGGCGGGGCTCGGGTTCGTAGTTCCGGCTTTAGCCGGTGCCTTGGCTGCGGCGATCACCGGCGGAAAAATCACTTTGATGCACGCGATCATTTTTTCGGCTCGGGGGGCGGGCCGGGGTCTTTGCGTCCTTCGGTGAGGGGCCAGAGGGCGTCGAGGAAGGGTTGCTCGATTTCGAAGACGGCGTCGGCTTCCTTCAACGCGGCGAGTTGTTGGGCGCCGCCGCCGCGTTCGCTGAGGAGGAGCGCGAGGGTGATCTCGGGGCCGCCGGCGGGGAGCGCGGCGAGGGCTTCGAGTTTGAAACGCCACGGGCGGTCGGCGCCGGCGAAGTTCACGGTGTCGGCGAAGTGATCCTGGAAAAAGGATTTCGCGCGGAGGGCGCGGAGCTGGGCGAGGACGGTGTCGACGGATTTTTGGTTTTCGATTTTCGATTTGGGAGTGCCGGTGGCGTCCCACGCGGCGTCGAGGAGGACGGTGTGGTTCGCGAGGTCGGTGAGTTTTAGGGCGGTGAAGCGGGCGGCGGCGGGGAGCGGGGCGCGGAGGGCGCGTTGGCGCCAGGCGCGGGGTTCGACGCGGAGTTCGCCGAGGAGCGGGGCGTCGATCGCGTAGATGGAGGAGGTGGCGGAGCCGATGCGTGCGTAGGCGGCGCCGGCGGAGTCGAGGCCGATTTGGAGCGTGAGCGGCGGGGTGTTGGGGCCGAGCGTGAGCGTCGCCTCGCGCTCGGGGCGGTTGAAGCCCCAGTTTTCCAAGTCGGCGGCGGAGGGGGCGTCGCTGACGAAGCCTTTGACGTCCTTGGCGGCGGCGGCGGCGAGCTGATCGAGGAGGCGTTTCACGGCGGCGGGATCGGCGGGGAGGGTCTGGACGCCTTGGGTGGCATCGCCACGGCGGACGATTTGCCAGGGGGCCTCGGCGGGGTCGGCGGCTTCGAGGCGTTGGAGGGTGAGGGGAGGGGAGTTGGGCGCGGTGAGGGCGATGGCGGTGACGGTGTTTTTCTCGAAATCGAGGAGGCGTTTTTCGCGGAGGGTTTCCTGCGCGGTGCGGAGGGTTTGGAGCAACGCGTCGGAGAGCGTGACGGTGAAAAGGGCGGCGCGGCCCTCGAGTTGGGCGTAGTATTCGGCGTCGGGCGCGGCGGGAGTCGCGGAGCCGGTGGCGGGAGCGGATGGGGATGCGGGGGCGGCGAGTTTTTCG
>JBEANZ010000166.1:0-24040 GCA_041165185.1 Verrucomicrobiota bacterium
GGCCGGAATCCGTTCCCTCTCCCCGTGGGAGAGGGCCAGGGTGAGGGTGCTTCCGGCTTGCCCGCCGCCCTCGACCCCGCCACCGCCGCCCTCTTCCCCGAGCACCTGGAAGACTCAACGCTCGGACACATTCCGAAAGGGTGGGAAGTGAAGACAGCCGACGAAGTTTCCACTGTGGGAATTGGGAAGACCCCGCCGCGAATGGAGCAGCAATGGTTTTCAGAGAACCCCGCAGACGTGCCTTGGATGTCCATTCGTGATCTCGGCATTGCCGGTGTCTTCATCTCCCAAACGGCCGAGTTTCTCACCGCGGAAGCAGTCGAAAAGTTCCGCGTGAAACGGATTCCCGACAACACCGTCGTCCTGAGCTTCAAGCTGACGATGGGGCGAGTTGCCATCACGGATGGCGAGATGCTGTCGAACGAGGCGATTGCCCACTTCCGCCTGAACCTGGACATAACCTTTGGCTCCGCGTATCTCTACTGCTACCTCAAAGGTTTCGGCTACGACCAACTCGGCAGCACGTCGTCCATCGCCACCGCGATCAACTCAGACATGGTTCGCGGCATGCGCGTTCTCGTTCCATCAAAAGGAATCGCAGAAGCGTTCGAGCGAGCGGTCAAGCCGCTGTTCACGCAGATGAAGAACATCCAGAAGCAATCCCGCACCCTCGCCACCCTGCGCGACACGCTGCTGCCGAAGCTGCTGAGCGGGGAGTTGAGCGTGGCAGCGGTTGAATCCAAACTGCAGGCCACGACATGAGCAAAAAGAAACCCCCACCCGGCGGTCGCGCCAAAAAGAAGGCCGAAGTCTCCCTTGTCCGCTCGTCAGCGGCGGAATACCTCACCTTCGTGGCGGCCGGCGGCGACTCGGAGGCCAGCGTTGAAATGCGTTACGAAGACGAAAACGTCTGGCTCACGCAAAAGATGATGGCGGCGCTTTACGCTGTCTCCGTCCCGGCCATCAACCAGCACCTGAAGCGAATTTTCAACGACAACGAACTCGAGGAAAGTTCAGTGGTTAAGCATTACTTAATGGCTGCCGCGGACGGCAAAAATTACCAGACGAAGCACTACAGCCTGCAGGCGATCATCGCCGTGGGCTTCAAGATCGAGAACGAGCGTGCCGTCCAATTCCGCAAATGGGCCAACCAGATCGTGAAGGATTACACGATCCAGGGCTGGACGATGGATGCCGAGCGCCTCAAGCAAGGCGGCATCCTGACGGATGAGTTTTTTGAGCGGCAGCTTGAGAAGGTTCGGGAAATCCGGTTTTCCGAGCGGAAATTCTACCAGAAGATCACGGACATTTACGCCACCGCGTTGGACTACGACCCGTCCGCCACGGCCACGAAGCGATTTTTCGCGGCGGTCCAAAACAAGATGCACTTCGCCGTGCATGGGCAAACGGCGGCCGAGGTGATCGTGGACCGCGCCGACCATGAGAAACAAAACATGGGGCTGACGACTTGGGAGGCCGCACCGAAAGGGAAAATCCAACGCTACGACGTTTCCATCGCCAAAAACTACCTCTCGGATTCTGAAATGGGGCAGATGCAGCGCATCGTCTCCGCCTATCTCGACATGGCCGAATTGCAGGCCATGCGGAAGATCCCGATGACGATGGCGGACTGGGAAAAACGCCTGAGCGGCTTCCTTCAGCTCTGGGATCGCGAAATCCTCCAAGATGCCGGAAAGGTGTCGGCGGAACTGGCAAAGGCCCACGCCGAGAGCGAGTTTGAGAAATACCGCATCGTGCAGGACCGGCTGTTCGAGTCGGACTTTGACCAGATGATCAAGAAGCTGCCCCCGGAGGCCGACAAACCATGAGCCTCAACGAAGCCACCGTCGAAGACGCCGCCCTCGAATGGTTCGGGGAACTGGGCTACGCGGTCGCCCACGGGCCACAGCTCGCGCCCGGTGAACCGGCGGCGGAGCGGGCTTCGTTTGGCGAGGTGGTGCTGGTCGGTCGGCTGCGCGCGGCGATCACGCGACTGAATCTCGGTATTCCTGACGAGGCGCGAGAGGAGGCGTTGAGGAAGGTCCTGCGCGTGGGGACGCCTTCGCTCACGCGGACCAACCGCGCGTTCCACCAGATGCTCCGCGATGGCGTGGACGTGGAATACCCGCGGCCCGACGGCTCGATCAAGGGCGACAAGGTGCGGCTGGTGGACTTCGCCGACGTGCTCGCGAACGACTGGCTCGCGGTAAACCAATTCACGGTCATCGAAAGCGGGCGCAACCGGCGGCCGGACATCGTGGTTTTTCTCAACGGCCTCCCGCTCGCGGTGATCGAGTTGAAGAATGCGGCGGACGAGGAAGCGACGATCTGGGATGCGCTCAAGCAGCTCCACACCTATCGGGCCGAAATCCCCTCGCTGCTCCACTACAACGAATTCCTCGTGGTGAGCGACGGCTCGCAAGCGCGCCTCGGCTCGCTCACGGCCACGCAGGAATGGTTCAAGGTCTGGCGCACGATCGGCGGCGAACGCGACGCGCCCAAGACGATGCACGAACTCGAAGTGCTCGTGGACGGCGTCTTCGAAAAGCGCCGGTTTCTCGATCTGCTCCAGCACTTCATCGTCTTCGAGGAAGACACCGAGAGCGACCGGCTGCATAAAATTATTGCCGGCTATCACCAGTTCCACGCCGTCAACGCCGCCGTCGAGGAAACCGTGCGCGCCAGCGGGATGACCGTGTCGACGAAGTCCGGCGCGGTGGCGGAGGACCAAGGCGCCTACTGGGCCGGCCGGATGCACGGTGGCCAACCCGGCGACCGCCGCGCGGGCGTCGTGTGGCACACGCAGGGTTCGGGGAAAAGTTTTTAATGCTCTTCTACGCCGCCCGCATCGTGCGGCACCCGGCGATGCGAAACCCGACGCTCGTCGTCCTCACCGACCGCAACGATCTCGACGATCAGCTTTTCAGCCAGTTCCAGCGCTGCCACGAAATCCTCGGACAGACGCCGGTGCAGGCGGAGAGCCGGGAACGCCTGCGCGAACTGCTCGCGGTGGCGAGCGGCGGAGTGGTGTTCACCACCATCCAGAAATTTCTGCCGGAAAAAGGCACCAAGCTCCCCGCGCTCTCGCCCCGCCAGAACATCGTCGTCATCGCCGACGAAGCCCACCGCTCCCAATACGGCCTGATCGACGGCGTGGCGCGGCATATGCGCGATGCGCTGCCCAACGCCTCCTTCATCGGCTTCACCGGCACGCCCATCGAAAAGACGGACGCCAACACGCGCGCGGTGTTCGGCGACTACGTTTCCATCTACGACATCCAGCGCGCCGTCGCGGACAAGGCCACGGTCCCGATCTACTACGAGAGCCGCATCGCGAAACTCAGCCTGAACGCGGCGGCGCTGCCCAAGCTCGACGCCGATTTCGCCGAAATCACGGAGGCCGAGGAGGAGACCAACCGCGAGAAACTCAAAACCAAGTGGGCCGCCCTCGAAGCGCTCGTCGGCGATCCCAAACGCGTAAAACTCATCGCGGCGGACCTCGTGCAACACTTCGAGCGCCGCTGGGAAGCGATGGACGGCAAGGCCATGGTCGTCTGCATGAGCCGCCGCATCTGCGTCGAATTCTACAACGAACTCATCCGCCTGCGCCCGGACTGGGCCGGCGCGAAGAGCGACGACCCCGAATCCGAGAAGACAAAAAAGTGTGTCGTGAAAGTTGTGATGACCGGCAGCGCCGACGACGGTCCCGACTGGCAGCCCCACATCCGCAACAAGACCCAGCGCCGCGCGCTCGCGAAGCGATTCAAGGACAGCCAGGACCCGTTCCGCATCGTGATCGTGCGCGACATGTGGCTCACCGGTTTCGACGCCCCGTGCCTGCACACGATGTATGCCGACAAGCCGATGCAGGGCCACGGCCTCATGCAGGCCATCGCGCGCGTGAACCGCGTCTTCCGCGACAAACCCGGCGGTCTCGTCGTCGATTACCTCGGTCTTGCCGACCAACTGAAGCACGCGCTTTCCGTTTACACCGAGAGCGGCGGACAGGGCTCACCCGCGATCGACACCGGGCAAGCCATCGCAATCCTGCAGGAGAAACACGAAATCGCCTGCGATCTCCTCCACGGTCTCGCGTGGTCCGAGGCCGCCGGCGACGCCACGAAAACCTACGCCCTCCTGCCCGCCGCCCAGGAACACGTGCTCGAACAACCCGACGGCAAACAACGCTTCGTGCAGGCCGTGACGGAACTCTCCCGCGCCTTCGCCCTCTGTGCCGCGAGCGAGGCGGCGACGGATATACGCGATGACGTGGCGTTCTTTCAGGCGATCAAAGCCGCGCTCGTCAAAACCGTGGGCCACTCCCTAAAGAGCCCCGACCAACTCGACGCCGCCGTGCGTCAACTCGTCTCCGGCGCCATCACGACGGACGGAAAAATCATCGACGTCTTCACTGCCGCGGGCCTGCCCAGGCCCGACATCTCGATTCTCTCCGACCAATTCCTCGCCGAAGTGCGCGGCCTCAAGCACAAGAACGTCGCCGCCGAGCTGCTGGAGAAGCTGCTCAAGGACGAACTGAAGGTCCGGTCGAAGCGGAACCTCGTGCAGAGCCAGGTCTTCAGCGAGAAGCTCAAGAAGACGCTCAACGCCTACCACAACCGAGCCATCTCGACGATGCAGGTCATCGAAGAGCTGATCAAACTCGCCAAGGACCTCGACGCCGCCACCAAGCGCGGCGAGGACATGGGTTTGACGGATGACGAGATCGCTTTCTACGACGCCCTCGCCGCCAACGACAGCGCCGTGCAGGCGATGGGTGACGATAAGCTCAAGCTCATCGCCGCCGAACTCATCACCCAAGTGAAGAAGAGCGTGACCATCGACTGGACGCTGCGCGAAAGCGCACGGGCAAGAATCAAGGTGATGGTGAAGCGCATCCTGAACAAACACGGCTACCCGCCCGACTTGCAGGAGGAAGCCGTGAAGACCGTCCTCGCGCAGGCGGAGTTGCTGTGCGCGGAGTGGGTGTGAACGCGCCCCAAGCCTGCCTCGCCGAACCGCTGGCCCGCGCCGCAAAACTCACACCGCCCCGATCGCTTCGTCGAGGACGGCGAGGAGGAAGTCGGCGTCGGCTTTCGTGACGTTCATCGGCGGGGCGAAGCGGATCGTCTGGCCCCAGAGGCCGCCTTTACCGAGCAGCAGGCCGAGTTCGCGGGCGTTTTCCACCGCTTGCGCGCACTCTTCCTTGCCGGGCGTTTTCGTCGCGCGGTCCTTCACGAACTCGATGCCGAGCATCAGGCCCTTGCCGCGCACGTCGCCGATGATCCGGTATTTTTCCTTCAGCTGGTTCAGGCCGGCGAGGATGTAGGCGCCGAGTTCGAGGCAGTTCCGCTGGGTGTTTTCCTTTTCGATCACCTCGAGGACGGCCTTGCCGATGGCGCTGACGACGGGGTTGCCGCCGAAGGTGTTGAAGTGGACTTTCTGCGCCATCACGGCGGCGATTTTCGGCGTGGTGACGACGGCGGCGAGCGGGGCGCCGTTGCCGATGCCCTTCGCCATCGTGACGATGTCGGGGATGACGCCCTGCGTCTCGAAGCCCCAGAAATGCGTGCCCGTGCGGCCGAAGCCGGTCTGCACTTCGTCGGCGATGCACACGCCGCCGGCGGCGCGCACGTGTTCGTAAACGTGTTTGAGATAGCCTTGCGGAAACTCGACGAAACCACCCACGCCCTGGATCGATTCGGCGATGAAGGCGGCGACTTTGCCGGGGGTGGCGTAGTTGATGAGGTCCTTGACGTCGTCGGCGTATTTGCGGCCGGCGTCGGGATCGTCGTAGCCGTAGAGGCCGCGATAGGGATAGGGCGCGAGGGCGTGGTGGACGCCGAAGGAGTGCGGGGTGTTGAACTTCCAGGTGCTGTGCGCGGTGAGGCCGAGCGAGGCGGGGCTGCCGCCGTGGTAGGCGTTGCGGAGCGCGATGGCGTCGTAGTTGCCGGTGGAGAGGCGGGCCATGAGCATCGCGAGGTCGTTGGCCTCGGAGCCGGAGTTGACGAAGTAGCAGACCTTGAGATCGCCGGGCATTTTCGCGGCGAGTTTTTCGGCGAACTCGGCGATGTTCGGCTGCAAGTAGATCGTCGTGGAGTGCTGGAGGGTTTGGTTCTGCCGGTTGGCGGCGGCGACGACGTGCGGGTGGCAGTGGCCGACGCTGACGGTCACGATGCCGCCGAGGCCGTCGAGGTAGCGTTTGCCGGTGTCGTCCCAGACATACTGCATGGAGCCCTCGACGATCATGATGGGCTGCTTGTAGTAGAGGAAGAGGCCGGGGTTGAGGTATTGCTTGCGGAGCGCGAGGACCTGCGCGGCGGACGGGCCGGCGTAGGGCGTGGGCGTGTGGGCGGTGGGCGGCAGCGGGATGGATTTCATGGAAGGGGGCGGGCGAAGTTTCTGGCCACGGATCGCGCGGTGAGCGGAACGGGTGACGAAACCAAAACCGATCCGCCACCGCGGCCGCAACGCGGCGAGGTTTCTCGCGCAGCCCGGCGCCGATGTCACGGGCGTAATCAACGCGCGCAACCGCGGCGGCGCCGCGCGCCGGCTGCGCGCGAACGGATTGGCGAGGGCGTGGACGAGGCGGCTCGCCTCTTGGTTCGCCGCTGGCTCCGAACTGAGGCGGGACGCCTCAGCCACGACTACAGATCAAAGCGCGTCGTGAAAATAAACTGGCGCGGGTCGATGATGCGGTAGTTCCAGAAGCGGCCGTCGGGGTTCACCGCGACGCCTTGCAGGTGGCCGCCTTCGGTCGCGTTGGCGACGTTGAGCTGGAAGGTCGTGCGGACCTTGTTGCGGAAGAGCCGCGTGCCGTAGCTGAAGAGCAGGTCGAGGTTGCCGACCGGCTTGTCGTAGATCGGGCGGTCGCGGTCGAGGCGGCGGATGACGCCGTCGGGATCGGCGGGCGCGGCGTAGTAGCCGATGGCGCCCTTGCTGGCCCAGCGATAAGACCCGCCGACGGAGACGTTTTTCAGCCAGCGGTTTTCGATCCCGAGACCGGCGAGCTGGAAATTCGTCGTGGCCTTGGCGGTGAACTCGCGCGTCTGGGGCTTCCGCTTGCCCTGCGTGGTGATGGCGAGGTTGAGTGGGGCCTCGATGTTGCCGGTGTAGTAATCGCGCGGGATGCCGGTCGAGCCGAGGCGCGTGGTCCACCAGAGATCGCCGTTGGGGTCGCGCACGGTGGTCCAATAGGGGAGGCGCTGGTTGATGAACTCCTGGATGAAGAGCGACACCTTGTCGTCGATCGCGATTTGGCGGCCGCCGGTCATCTTGAGGGTCCAGTAGCGGGTGGGGTTAAACTGGAGCTCGATCTCGGTGCCCTTGGAGGTGGCGTCGAGGGCGTCGGAGATGGTCTTGCCGTTGGCGCTGGCGATATACTCGGTGGAGTAACCGATCTGTTTGGCGGCGGCGACCTGGGCCTGGGCGAGCGAGAATTCGGGGTGCAGGGTCTGCTGCCAGCCGATCGCGGTGGTGTAGAGATCGAAGGTGAGGTTCTGGCCGGGGACGTCGAAATCCATCGCCATCGCGCGCGTCGCCACGGTGCCGATGCCGGTGCGGGCGCGGAACTGCGTGGTCTCAAACTTCGTCGCGCGCACGTAGAGGCGGTTGTCGAAGAGGCTGAGGCTGAAGCCGTATTCCTTGGTCTTGCCCTGCGGATTGGGGAGCTGCTCGAGGAAGACGTTGTAGGCGGTGTCGGCGGGTTGGAAGCTGTCCGACTGGTTGTAGTGCGCCCGAAAGCCGGAGACGATCTGGCCGAGGAAACGGGTGGCGCCCGTGCCGGTGTCGGCGGCGCGGCGCACGAAGGGCAGGCTCTTGAACGGATGCACGACGACGCCCTTGGTCTCGGTCTGGCCCTCGCGCCAGCGTTTGTTGACGCCGAAGTTGTTGAGGTTGGCCTCGTCGAGGAACCCGTCCACGACGGTCGTGCCGAAATTGTCGATGGTGTAAACGCGGTCCTTCCGTCGGCCGACGGTGGGGATGATCTGGTCGTTGAGAAAATAGCTCTGGAGGCTGAGGCCGGCGGTGCGGATTTTTTTCTTCTGGGTGCCGATGGCGAAATAAACCTCGTCGAGGGTGACGGGCGCGGTTTTCCAGACGGCGGGGCCGACGCCGTTGGCGGTGGGAATGGAGGCGGTGGCGGGGCCGGTCCAGTTGACGGGGCCGGTGTTGGCGGACTGGACGCCGGTGTTGGAGCCGCCGAAGTAGAAGAGCGGATAGGTGAGGAGGCCGGCGCTGTTGGAGAGGTTGCCGGTGCGGTTCGGGATCAGGTCGGGGCTTTGGTAAACGGTGTCGTGGAAACGCAGGCTGCCAGGGGAGCCAATCGACATGCGGTATTCCTCGTAGCCGAGGAGGCGGTGGTAGCCGACCCACTTGAAAGCGTTTGGCTCGCGGCGGAGGTCGAGCTGGTAGGCGAGCTGCGCGCGATACTGGTCGGTGAAGTTGGGGCGCTTGTTGACCTGCGGATTCACGCCGCCGATGTAGGGCCGGAGGAAGAACGGGTTCTTGCGGCCGTCGAGGAGGGTTTCGTTGGTGTCGAGGACGAGCGTGTTGCCGACGCCGTCCTGCTGCGCGATGAACATGCGGCGGTAGTTCATCTGGTCCTCGCGGCGCCAGGCGGTCTCGAGGTCGAGCTGGTGGCGGGGCGTGCGGAAAAGATTCTGCTCGAGCTTGGCGTTGAAGATGCCGGCGCGGTTGGTCTCGTAGTTGGGCGCGGCGAGGTTGACCTCGCTCCAGTCGTAGAGGGAACGGTCAGTGGTGGCGGGCGTTTTCCAGAGGGGGCGCGTTTCGGTGAAGTTGGCGCTCTGCGTGAGTTGAAAGGGCGTGGTGGCGTTGTTCGACGGGTTGCCGCCGCGCATGAAAATCTGGACCTGGCCCTGATCGATGAACTGGAGGTTGCGGACGTTGGAGCTGCCGAAGAGCTGGAGGCCGGGCGGGAGATTGCCGGTCATCGTGGTGATGGGCGCGGCGGTGAGGGCGCGGCCGTTGGCGGTGAAGACCTGCGTGAGGGGATTGTAGGTGGGCATGCCCTGAGTGCGCCAGTAGGTGATGTTTTCGCGGGGCATGATCGAATTGGCGCGGCTGGCATACTGCTGGTAGTGCTCGGCGCTGGCGGTGATCGACGTCGTGCGGAAGGGGCGAAACGTGAACGCGAGCTGCTGCCGGTTGGTGCGATCGGTGGCGGGCTTGCGGATGAAACCCTTCTCCTCGTAAACCGCGTTGAAGCGCAGCGAGAGCAGGTTGCGGACGAGGGGGCGGTTGAGATCCACGCTGCTGCGGAAACCACCATAGCTGTCGACACGCGCGGTGAAGTTCGTGGACTCGCGGTTGAGGTTGGCGCGGCTGGTGACGAGGTTGACGGAGCCGCCGGCGTCGCTGAGGCCGGCGAGATTGGAATTGGGACCGCGCACGATCTCGACGGCATCGATGTTGTAGGTGTCGATCGGGATGCTGCCGCTGGCGGCGAAGCCGCCGGAGGTGATGTTGGCGGCGGCGAGGCCGCGGATGCGGTTGGCGCCGGTGGGATTGCCGGTGACGTTGTCGTAGTCGCCGCGGCCGTCGTTGGTGAGATCGGTGAACTGCTTGGTGCCCTCGGTGCCGACCTCGAATTGGAAGATGTCGTTGATGTCGAGCGCGGCGGTGTCGAGGAGCTGCTGCTTGGTGATGACGGAGACGGAGCCCGCGATGTCCTCGAGCTTCGAAGCGAGCCGCGTGCCGGAGAGCGTGCCCGCCGCAGAGTAGCCGCGATCGCCGCCGGAATTTACCTCGAAGGGCGAGAGCTGGACGACGTCGCCGGCGCCGGTGCCGTCGGGCGAGGCGGGGGCGGTGGGCTTCGCGGCGGCGGCGGCCTTGGCCTCGTCGGCGCGGAGCGCGGCGAGCTCGGCGGCGTCGAGGACACCGTCGCGGTTCCGGTCGTATTTGGCGAGCGTGCGGGCGTCGGGCGCGGCGGCGGCGGCCTGTTGCGCGCGGGCGGCGGGGAGCGCGAGCGCCGCGCAGGTCAGGGCGGAAAACGCGAGGCGGTGGATCGCGAGGAGGCGGCGGGGGTGGTTCATGGATGGCGGGCGGGTTGGGCTTGGTGAATAGAGATCTGTCGCCGCTCGATCGCGACGTGGGCGCGCGTCTGCGGCGGGCGGCGGCGGCGCGGCGAGGGCGGAGGCGACAGCTCGCACCGAGGCCGCGCAACGCGACCCGGCTCTGACAGTCCGCGCCTCAACGCCGCGCGTCCGCAGTCCCGGCCGCGGCGTCCGCAGAGTTCGCCTCGCTCTCCGGCGGCGGGGGCGGCGGCGCCATCACGAGCAGAGCGTAACCGAGCAGCGCCGCCGCCGCGCACGCGAAGACGAACCAGTCCCCGTGCTCCACGTAAAAACTCCGCCGGTCGATCCAGCGGGCGTCGCGCGTGATCGTGAACGTCTGCGCGCCGCGGAAATATACGCTGCCGCGCTCGTCCGTAAGCACGGCCGGTTTTTTGGTGATCGGGTCGACGCCGACGCCGCCAAACTCGTCGATCCAGCCGCTCCAGCCGGCGTTGCCGCAGCGGAGGACGGGGCGGCGCGTCTCGACGGCGCGCAGCACCGAGTGCGCGGCGTGCTGGTAGGCCGCGCCGCCCTCGCCGAACCAGCCGTTATTCGTCACGACCGCGAGCACGCCGGCGCCGGTGCGCACGCTCGCGCGCGCCAGCGCGGGAAACGTGTCCTCGTAGCAAATCAGCGGGCCGACCACCACCGGCCCGGCCTTGAGCGGCACGAGCAGCGGCGAGGCGCCCTCACCGCGCAACGGATCGTCGTCGCCGATGGGGACGAATTTTTTCAACCAGCCGAGCACCGGGCGCAGCGGCACGTATTCGCCGAAGGGCACGAGCTGGCGCTTCACGTAAAACTCGTCGCGCAGCCCCGTGTCCGGCGTGACGACAAACGCGCCGTTGAACCACCGCTCGCCGGGCCGCCCCGCGTTTTCGATGCCGAGGGAGCCGAGCAGCAGCGGTGCGCGCACGCGGGTCGCGACGGACTCGACCCAGGCCTTCGCGTTCGCATCGCCGCGCACCGCGAGCGGCGTGACCGCCTCGGGCCAGAGCACGAGATCAGGTTTCGCGGGGACGACGGCCAGCGTGGTTTTCTCGAGCGACGCGAAAATCTCGGGCGCCTTCGCCGCGTCCCACTTCACGTCCTGCGGGATCGCCGGTTGCACGAAGGCCACGCGCCCCAACGTCCGCCGCGCGCTCCCGCGGCCCGCCGTCTCCTGCACATGGATCGTGAAGCATCCGAGCACGACGAACGACGCGAGGAAGAACTCCTGGCTCCGCTTCGCAAACCCCACCTGCCCCTCGCGAAACATCCGGTGCGCATACGCCGCGAACCCGAGGTTCACCATCACGAGCGCGAACGACACCCCCCACGCCCCCGTGTAGGCCGCCACCTGCAACATCGACGCGCGCTCCCACTGGCTCGCCGCCAGCGGCAGCCACGGAAACCCGCCCAGCACCCACGAGCGCGACCACTCGATCACCACCCACAACGCCGCGAGCCCCGTCATCGCGAGGAGCCGCACCGGCACCGCCTGGCCCAGCATCCGCGGCAATACCCACCACGCCGCGAGATACCACGTGCCCACCCACGCGCCGACAAACGGCCCGAGCAGCAACAACCCCACCCACGTCACGTGATGCAACCACCCGAGCAGCACCGTCCACGCGATCGCCTGCGCGGCGAACATCGTCCACGCGAACACCTTGAACCGCGGTTTCGTGTAAGCCCAAAACGCCCCCGGGATCGCAAAGGCGCACGCGCACTCGGGCAAGTGAAACGGCGGGAACGCCGCAATCGTCAGCCCGACGGTAAACGCGATCACGACCGCCGGCACGAGCCACGCGCCGTGCCGCACCCACACCGACGGACGCGGCGCGTAGGGATCGGGGGCGAGGGCGAAATCGGGTGAGGCCATACTAACGGGAAGTGCAGCGCCTGCTTGCCGCCGATGCCGGGGCGATTCGAGAACAAAAGCAACGCGTGGCACGCGCCGCGCGTTGCCGCCTCCGACCGCAAAGCTCTGCGCTCGTAGTTCCGGCTTCAGCCGGTGCCTTGGCCTTCCCCGAGCCGCCTGAAGGCGGAACTACGAACAACACCCGGCACGCCACCCGCCGACTGCCGCGTTGCTTCCCCACGGTCGCGCCTGAAACTCCGCGCATGAGCCATCCGCCCCGCGCGCTCCTCCTCGCCGCGCTGTCGACCGTCTCTGTCGTCAGCGGCCTCGCTAGCGCGCGCGCCGCGAGTCCGTGGCCGGCGGAAATCGCGCCGTTATTTCATGTCCCCGCCGCGTTCGCCGACGCGAACGACGGACGCCGCTCGCCGCTGCTGTTCGCCGATGGTCGCACCGCCGCCACCGCCGCCGACTGGACCGCCCGCCGCGCCGAAATCCGCGCGCAGTGGTTCGCGTTGATGGGTCCGTGGCCGGAGTTGCTCGCGGCACCACGACTCGAAACCAAGAGCGAGACGGCGCGCGACGGCTTCACGCAGTGGCGCGTGCGCCTCGAGGTCGCGGCCGGAAAATTTCAAGAGGCGTTGCTGCTGCTCCCGCCGGGCGCGCTGCACGACGCGCCGCCGGGAGCGGGGAAAAAATTCCCAGCCGTCCTCGTCCCCTTCTACGATCCGGAGACGAGCGCCGGCCTCGCGCCGGAAAAACCCCTGCGCGATTTCGGCGCGCAGCTCGCGCGGCGCGGCTTCGTCGCCCTCTGCCTCGGCGCGCCCGGCGGGGATGCGCGCCGGCCCGACCTCGGCGGCGCGAACTGCCAGCCGCTCTCCTACCTCGTCTACCTCGCTGCGAATTGCCACACGGCGCTCGCGCGCCTGACCTGCGTGGACGCGCAACGCATCGGCGTCGTCGGCCACTCCTACGGCGGCAAGTGGGCGATGTTCGCCTCGTGCCTCGACGAGCGCTTCGCCTGCGCCGCGTGGTCGGACCCGGGGCTGGTGTTCGACGAGGCACGCCCATCGATCAACTACTGGGAGCCGTGGTATCTCGGCCTCGACGCGACAATCACGCGCGCGCCCGGGCTCATCTCCGCGACGAGCCCGCGCACGGGCCCCTATGCGACGATGATTGCGCAAGGGCGCGACCTGCACGAGTTGCACGCGCTGATGGCGCCGCGACCGTTTCTGGTGACGGGCGGATCGGAGGACACAGCGGCGCGCTGGCCAACGCTCCGGCACGCCATCGCGGTCAACCGCATCCTCGGCCGCGAGCAACGCGTCGCCCTGCACAACCGCCCCAAACACGATCCCACCCCGGAGTCGAACGAGGCGATCTACCGGTTTTTCGAGACCGTGCTGCGGCCGGGGAATTAGCGGTGCGGCACGGTGGTCCTGGGAAATTCAAAATCCCCAAGACCCACTCTCTCACGCTCGCGGCTGCGAGCGCGCCGATACGCGAGTGTCCTCGCGACCGGGTTTGGGCCTCGACTTCGCCGCGCTCCCAATCATCCCCGACGCGGCTCTTGCCCACAGCCAGCCCTTCCCCTCCCCCACCCGACTTCGGCCTCGCAGCCCCCACCGAAAAATATCATGAGCAACGAACTATTTACGGCCTATTGGAGCGGCGGCGAGCCCACCGGGTCCGGCAAATCGCCCACCCTGGACCAGACTCCCGACTACATCGACGTCGTGGAACTCTACGAACTCGGGATCAACGCCGACGGTTCGCTCGATGACACCGCCCTCGTCAAATATCATTCGCAGGCCACGATCAAGGGGTGGATCAGCGGCATTCGCAGCCGGCAGGCCGGGACGAATTACCATACGCGGTTCACCCTCTGCGTGCTGGGCGGCTCCATCGTTTACAATCAGGACCCCACGGCCTTCGCCCAGACCATCAAGGCCGCGGTGGACGACTGGGGCGTCGATGGTGTGACCATCGACTACGAGCCGCCGAGCGACGACACCTTCATCGTCGCCGTCGTCACCGCGATCCGGGCGGCGCTGGGCGACTCGGCGCTCATGATCGCGCCGGTTTACGCCGCCTGGCTCGCGCAGCCGCTCCGGCCGCTCCAAGCCTTCGCCCAAGTCATGGACTATGTCGAGACTATGGACTACGGACCCTATCCAGGTCTGAAGGAGACCAAGTCGCTATATGAAAGCTACGCGGCGGCCATCGGCGGGCCGGGCGCCCCGGCCTTTGGCAAGGTCATCATTGGCGTGAGCTGCGAGAACCCGACCAACGACCGCTTCACCCCGCTCGCCGACGTCGTCTCGCTATGCGCCTACGAACCCGCCGGCGGCACGAAGGCCGGCATGATGTTGTTCACGACCTCGTATGATATAAAGTCCCGCCCCAATCGCACCGGCAACCCCCAGGGCGGCACCGGCCTCCCCGACGGCACCTTCGCCCGGACGATTCACGCGAAGCTCCCGTGAGGGTGCGCCCGGCGTGGGCGGCCGGCCCCGTCATTTCTTCGTCTCCGACACCTTGAGCAACGCCTCGAAGCGCGGGTCGCCGCGCAACGGATCCAAGTCCGGGTGATAGCGGATCCAGATGCGGCTGCGGTAGGTCTTGGACGGCTTGCCGAAGTCCGCCACGAGCAGCGCGATGGCCTCCTCACGGCGGTGCAACTTCGCGTGGAGCCCCGCCAGATGCGAGTCGGTCAGGCGGACATCCCCGCTGTCGATCCGCTGGCGGATCTCCCGCAACATCGGCTCCACCGCGGTCCGGTCGCCGAGCGAGGCGAGGATGTTCGCGCGGTGGAGAAACAGGTCGCTGTTGTTGGGTTCGGCGGCGAGCTTGTCGTCCACCATTTTCAGCCCGGCCTGGTAGTCCGTCCGCGCGGCCTCCTCGTTACCGGCGAGCCGGTGCGCCATCGCGGTGAGCATGGCCTTGGGACCGACCACCCCGAGGTCGCTCTTCACGCGACGGAGATATTCGAGGCATTTCGGGGCGTCGCGCATGTAGAGCGCGACCGTATAGCCGGTGATCGCGCCGCGTTCGTCGAGAAAGAAGGCCGCCGGCACCTTGAGGAGCTGCGCCCGGGCGCGCGCGAGGTCGCCGCGCACGTCGAGGAGGAAATGCAGCTTGGCCCAGTTCGCCAACATGTAGTTCGGCGCAATCGCCAGCGCCTCGTCAAACGCCGCCTCGGCCTCGTCAAACCGGCTCACCGCCAAGAGCCGGATGCCCCGGTTATATTGGATAATCGGATCCCGGCCGGGGAGCGCGGCGGCCCGGTCGAGATAAACCAACGCCTGATCCGGCTGGCCGGCGTCGTTGAGGCAGTTGGCGAGCACGCGCAACACGTGGCGGTTCGTCGGCTGGCGCACCGTTTCCTCGCGCAACAGCCGGATCGCCTCGTCGCGCGTGGAGGGATCGAGCCGCAGGGAAAACGCGCGGGCGAAGCGGGCGAGCGGCGACTCGGGCGCAAACTTGATCGCGTATTCCGCCTGCGTGCGCGCGAGCGGCCGGCGCTCGGCCGACCGATCAAAGTTCAACCCGATTTGGCCGCACGAGAGGATCGCATAGGCCGCCCACGCCTCGCCGTCGGTGGGCGCGAGCTCGACGGCTTTCTTGAGCAACTGCTCCGCCAGCATGAAATCCTTCGGCGTCGCCAAATCCCACGGCTCGTAGAGCGCCCGCGCGTCGGCGACGAGCTGGCGCACCTCGGAGAGCGGGGCGGCGGGCGGTGGCGCGATGGACGGCCGCGCCGGCGCGCTCGCGCTCTCAATCGGTGCGGCAGCGACCGCCGCGGGTGTTTCTGATTTTCGCGTCGCCCAATAAATCGCGCCCACGCCGATCCCGACCACGGCTACCGCCCCGATCCAGGCGGCCGCGGGCACGCCCGGTTTCGCGGCGCCGCGCTCCGGCGAAAGTTCGCCCGGCATCGCGGGCGTCGAAAGCCGGGACGCTTCGCCGGCGAGCAGGCGTTGCACGAGTTCGACAAAGGGCGGTGGCGTCTCGCCGGCCGGCAGTCGCGTCCACTGGACTTCCAAAAACGCATCCGGCACCTGCGCGCCGTGCTCGCGCGTGGCGTCGATACAGACGGGCACGAGGAAACGTTTGCCCTTGGCCATGAGGTGCGAGCGCTGTTCGGCGAGCCGCCACTCGAGCCTAAAATACCCCTCGAGCCGCGCCTGGGTGTTGGCCGAGAGCAGCGGGATGAACAGCGCGCACTCGGCGATCTTCGTGCGGATTTTCTGGTCCCACGCATCGCCGCCGATGAGTTCGCTTTCGTCGAACCACACGTCGAGTCCGGCCCCGCGCAACGCCCCCGCGATGCGCCGGGCGGCCGCGGCGTCGTCACGCGCGTAGCTGAGGAAGATCGCCTTGGGCGTCGGTGCGGGCATGGGTTGAGAAGGCCATCCCCACCCTCAACACGCCCCGCCGCCCGCACAACGTCCAAGTTTCAAACCGCGCGCGCCGGCGGTCGTTGCGCCGGGCACCGTCGGCGGCCGGCGCGCGGTCATGCGCATGGGCGTGAGGCCGCCCGGTTTTGTTAACGTGGGCGCCGGGTTACGCATGATCGTAATCCCAATCGCCCACTGGTTCTGGACTGTAGGCCCGGCCGCTGGCCGGGCTCAACCGGCCAACGGCCGGTTCTACATCGTCGCGCGCGGCGGCTTAATTGGCGGCGCGCTGGCTCGGATTCGAGCCCGGCTGGAGCGTTACATCCGAGACGTCGACCTCGCCCGTCGGATCGATGGAGAATTGGACCGGCGGCGTGGCCCCGCTTTGGAAGTTGAGCGTGTAGGTGTAGGTTCCCTTGCCCTTCTTCGCCACGTCGGCGGTCGCGTTGACTTGCGAAGCGGAGACCGTGATCGCGCCGAACGTCAGGCCCGAGGAGCCATTGGCGGCTGTGTCAACGAACCCGGGAGCCACGAAGCCGTAGCCGGCCGTCGCCATCGTGAATTGCAGGATGACGGTATCGTAGGGCCGCTTGGTTTTCTTGGCGGCCGGCCAGAGGAGATTGTAGTTCCCACCCGTGTTGGTGGGACCCGAAGTGAAAAAACCCAGCGGGTCGGTGTTCGTGAGCGCGATGGTGTATTGTCCGGGCGACAGCGCACCGCCCCCGGCGGGGACGGAGTTGATGGTCACGCTGAACGTGGCGGTGTAGGTGACGGGGGTGGCGGCGTTTGTCATTTTGACTGGGTGGGGCTGACGGTTGGAGTTGCGGCGTTCAGGATGGACGCCGCCAAAGGGTCGATGGCGCGGTAGCCGAGCCGTTGGAGTCGCGCGATGAGCGGGCGGGCCTCGTCGCCGCGACCGAGGAACGCGAGCGCCTGCGCGGCGGGATCGAGAAAGCGCCAGTCGTTTGCTTCCGCCGGTCGATCTCCGAGCGTGGTGAGCAGAAGTTCCCAGTGGCGGCGCGCGCGGACGGGATCGCCGTCGCGTTGGGCGAGACGCCCTGCCAAGAGGGAGGCTTGGGCGAATTCGGCCACGGCCCAGTCGTCGGCGCGGGTTTCCTTGAGGAGCGCGGTGCAGAGGTCGAGGGCGCGAGCGCTCGCCTCACCGGCGTCCGTGCGCCCGCTCGCCATGCGGAGGTGGGCTTCGAGTCGCCACGCTTTCGCCAGGCTGCGCCGGAACGCCGAGGAGGTCGGTTCCGCGGTCGAGAGTGATTCCAACCCGACCCGCAACTCGGCCAGTTGATCTGCGGCGGCCGCCGCGCCCGGCCCCGCGAGCAGCAGCGTTACCTGGGCGAGGCGCGCGTTGAACGCGTTTGCCTTCCAGCGGTGGTTCTTCGGGTCGCTGGCCACCAAGGTCTCGAGCAGCGCCGTCGCCTTGGCGAGGGATGCGCTCGCTTCGTCAATCCGGCCGAGCAAGGCGTGAACGTGACCCAAGGAGACCAGGCTCGTGGCCACCTCGTTTCGCCAGCGGGCGATCGTGGGCTCCGCGGCGGCCAGGGCCTCGTAGCGCGACACCATCTCGGAGAGATGCCCGATCGCGGCGGCGTAGTCTCCGTCGCGTTCGGCAATCAGGCCGAGCCAGGTCACCAGTTCCGCCATGATGCGCCGGAGTTCGCGATCGTTGGGTTTCTGCGCGAGCAGCTCCGAGAGGTCGGTGCGCTCGGCGAGGAAGCCGGCGCGGGCGGTGGTCAGGTTGCCACGCTCGGCTTCGAGGAGCGCAAGATTGTGTTGGCCGGAGATGAACTCGAGTTGGGCGCGCGGTTTCCGGCCCTCAAGCGCGACGAGCGCCACGGCGGAATCACGGTAACGCGTCCACCATTCCCGCTGGGTGGATTGGTCGCCGCGCCGCCGCGCGACGGCCCCGATCCAGTATTCCGCCTGCGCGCGTTCGAAGAGCATGTCGGCGTCGCGCGGGTGGCGCGCGGTGAGGGCGGCGGCGCTCTTGAAGGCGTTGGTGAACGCTTCGGCGGCCTCGGCGTATTTCGCCTCGTCCATCCGGATCTCGCCGATCTGGGTGAACGCTTTCGACTGACGGGCGACCTCGGTGTCGGTCAGTTTTTCAGGCGGGACGGCGGCGAAGTAGGCCGTCGCCTTGTCGCCAAGGGTGCGACGGAGGGTGACGCTGCTGAACTTTTTCAGCTCGGGGCTCAGGTCGCCGAGCATGAACGAGAGGAGTTGCTCCGCCTGTTGCTGGCGCTGCTGGGAATCCGCGCGGGCGAGATCGGCGGCGTCGCGGTCGGCCTTGGCGATGCGTTCGGCGGCGGTGGCGCGGATGGCCTGGCGCACGCTGACGACCGTGCCGGCGACCAGCGAGAGCGCCAGCGCGGCGGCGCTCACGCAGGCGAGGCGGTTGCGCGCGAAGAATTTTTCCAGGCGGTAAAGCTCGCTCGGCGGACGCGCCACAATCGGTTCGTGGCGGAGGTGGCGGCGGATGTCGTCGGCGAGTTCCTGCGCGGTGCCGTAGCGGCGCGCGCGATCTTTTTCGAGGCAGCGCATCACCACCCAATCGAGATCGCCGCGCAACGCGGGGGCGAGTTGGGCGGGCGGGGCGGCGCGCAGGCCCGCCGCGGCGTCGCGGTCGGCGGTGGAGAGCGTCGCCACGCGGGCCGAGGGCCGCGGCGGCTCGACTTCGCGGATGATGCGGCGGATCTCGTCGACGCCGGCGTGCTGGAGCGTCCTCGCCTCGAACGGCTGCCGGCCGGTGAGCAGTTCGTAGAGCAGGACGCCGAGGGAGTAGACGTCGCTGCGGGTGTCGATATCGAGGCCGCGTTGGTCCGCCTGCTCGGGGCTCATGTAGGCCGGGGTGCCGATGAACTGGTCGACGCCGGTGACGAGCGTGTGCTCGGTGAGGCGGTCCTGCGTGGCCTTGGCGATGCCGAAATCAATCACCTTCGGGGCGGGCGCGCCGTCGCGCGTGGCCACGAGGATGTTCGAGGGCTTCACGTCGCGGTGGATGATGCCCTTTTGGTGCGCGTGTTGGAGGGCGAGGCAGACGCGGGCGAAGAGTTCGAGGCGCGCCGCGAGGCCGAGTTGGTGTTCGTCGCAGAACTTGGTGATCGCGGTGCCTTCGACGAATTCCATCGCGAAAAACGGCCGGCCGGCCTCGGTCGCGCCCGCCTCGATCACGTGGGCGATGTCCGGGTGATCCATCATCGCGAGGGCCTGACGCTCGGCCTCGAAGCGCATGACGACCGCGCGGGTGTCCATGCCGAGCTTGATGACCTTGACGGCGACGCGCCGGCGCACGGGCACGTGTTGCTCGGCGAGAAACACCGTGCCGCAGCCGCCCTCGCCGATCTTGCGGACCAGCGAGTAACGGCCAATCGCATCGCCCGCGCGCTCCTCGGTGCGCGGATCAAGTTGCGCGGCGAGCGAGCCGGCGAGGAAGTTTTCCGACGCCACGTGCGCCTCGATCAGCTCCAGCAAGCGGGCGTGCAAACTGAAATCGACGCCGCACGCGCGCGCCAAAAACGCGGCGCGCGCCGCCGCCGGGACCGCCAACGCCTCGGTGAAAAGCCGTTCCTCGGTCGTCATGGGCGCGCCCGGCTGACGGTGGACGCCGTGAGGCGGACCGGCGCGGCCGGCCGGCGGGAGGGGGTGTCGGTAGCGAGGGACAGACATCTGAGCCCAATGCGCAATCCCGCGTCGAAAACTGTCACGGCCGTCGAAAATTTTTCGCGGAACCCGCCGCCAATCCGCGCGGGCAACCGAGATCGCAGGGGTGACATGGGGACGCGCGCGAAAGCGAATCAGCCGCGCCGGCGCTTCACCTCGGCAAACAGCCACGCGCGGGCGTAGGCCCAGTCGCGGTGCGCCGTGCTGTGCGAAATTCCCAGCAAATCCGCGGAATCCTCCAGCGTGAGACCGGCGAAATACTTGTGCTTCACCAGCTCGGCCTTGCGCGCGTCGACGACGGCGAGGGCGTCGAGCGCCTCGTTGACGAGCAGCAGGTCGTCGTCGCTCTCCGCCGGCGAGGCGAGGTCGAAGCCCGTCGAGTCGGCGTCGACGCGCGCCAGCCCGCCGCCGTGCCGCACCGCGCGCCGGCGGCGCGCCTGCTCAATCAGGATGCGGCGCATGCACTCCGCCGCGGCCGCGAAAAAATGCGCGCGGTTCGCCCAGCGGGGTTGCCCGTCGCCGTTGAGCCGGAGCCACGCCTCGTGGACGAGCGCGGTCGGCTGCAGGGTGAGCCCGGGCGTTTCGCGCGCCATCTTGGCGGCGGCGAGCCGGCGAAGTTCGTCGTAGACGAGTGGCAACAATTCCGCGGAGGCCTGCGCGTTCCCCCGATCCACCGGCTGGGACACCTCGGAAATATCGTCGTCGGCCATCGCCGCGAATAAGGGGCGGCACCCGGATCAAAGAAAGGAAAAAACCGTCGGAGGGTCGGAAGCGGAGAACATCAACGCCGCCGCCGAAATGATTTTCGGTTCTTCGCTAATCTTGGTGGGTCGTTGCAGACGATTGGGAGCCCTGAAGGGGCGAAAAGTCGATAGCCCAGGGCACCGCCCTGGGAAAGGTGCTCCCAAGAATTCAAGCCCTGAAAGGGAGAAACCGCACGAGGGTGTCCCCCCTTCAGGGCGAAGCCATTTTCCAATCCGATTCCCAGGGCGTTGCCCTGGGCTATCGACTTTCGCCCCTTCGGGGCTTCTGAACAGGCCGCCTTCGATCCACTGCAAACAGCGAAGGACCTGATTTTCCCTTCGCGGCACCCGTGCGACGAAGCCACCGCCCGCTCGCACCACTCACTTCAGATATTTCGCCAGCCAGCCCTGCACTTCGCTGAACCAATACTTCGAGTTCTCGCCCTTGAGGATCCAGTGGTTCTCCTCGGGAAACGTCACGATGCGGCTCGGCACGTTGAGCCGCTGGTTGACCGCAAACCACATGATCGCGTTGTTCAGCGGCACGCGGTAATCGAGCTCGCCCACCGTGATCAAAATCGGCGACGTGAAGCCCGTGCCCTTCGCGTGGTTGCCGCCTTGCAGCGCCGGGCTCTGCTCGCGCCACACCTTGCTGTCGCCCCAGATCGGCGTGCCGCTGTTCACCTCGCGGCCGAAAATCGAGTCGCTCGTGCCCCACTGCATGATCAGGTCGGCCTCGCCCGCGTGCGAGACGAGGCACTTGTAGCGCGTCGACGTCGCCTGCAGCCAGTTCGCGAGGTGCCCGCCGTAGCTCGCGCCGCCCGCGGCCTGTCGCGTCGCATCGAGCCACGGAAATTTTTTCAACGCCTCGTCCGCCGCCTGGTTGATCTCCTCCGCCGGCCCGCGCAACGGATCGAACTGGATCTCCTGCGAGAATTTTTCGCCGTAGCCCGTCGAGCCCGTGTAGTCCGTGAGCAGCACCGCGTAGCCCGGCGCGGCGAGCAGGTGGTAGTTCCAGCGCAACACCCACGCGTCGCGCCACATGTTCGCCGCGCCGCCGTGGATCACGACGAAGAGCGGGTATTTTTTCGCCGCGTCGAAGCCCGGCGGGCGCAGCAACATCGAGTGGATTTTCTTCCCGCCGCGGCTCGTAAACCAAAAGTGCTCCAGCGACGCGAGGTCGAGCGACGCCACTTTCTTTTCGTTGAAATTCGTCAGCCGTTTCGCCGCCGCGCCGCTCGTGCTCAGCGCGAAAACTTCCGGCGGACTCGTCGCCGCCTCCCAGTTCGCCACGAGCCCCGCGCCCGCCGCGGCCAGGCCCGTGAGGCAGCCGCGCTCGTCGGTTTTTTCCGCGCGCACCTCGCCGCCGGCCAGCGCCACCGAGAAGAGTTTTTCGTGCCCGGATTCCTCCGCCGTGAACCACACCCGCCCACCCTCCGCCGGCGCGGCGAAACGATTCACAGACCGGTCGAGCGAGGCCGTGAGCACGGCGCGTTTCGCCGCGTCAAACGGCCACGGGAAACTCGCCAGCCGCGTGAGCCCGTAGACCTTGTCGAGCCGCTCCTCGCCCGTGAGGCAGAGCAGCGTGCGCCCGCCCGGCGCGAACTGCGGACGCTCGTAGCTGCGGGAGTCGTTGGTGAGGTTGCGCGGCTCGCCACCCGCGAGCGCCACGGCGAAAATCTGCGCGCGCACCGGCGCGCGCGCCGCCGCGTCGCGATTGATCGCGGCGGTGAAAATCACGCCCGCGCCGTCGGGCGTCCACTCGGCGTCGATGGCCTGGCCCTCGTCGGTGTTTTGCGGCCCAAACGCCGCCGACGCCACGAGCTTCGAGCCCGCGAAAAGATCGCGCGCCTTCGCGCCGGCCGCCGCCTCCTGCACGAAAAGGTGCGCCTTCTTGTCGTCGAGCCAGTGATCCCAGAAACGGATCGGAAACGTGTCGTAGGCGCGCGCGTTGAACTTGCGCGCCTTGCGCTCGGTGGCGGCCTTCTTGTTCGCCTCCTCGGTGTCGCAGCCCGGAAACGCGTCGCTCACGAACAACACCTGTTTCCCATCCGGGCTCCACTTCGGTTGCCGCGCGCCGAGCGTGAGCGCGGTGATGCGCTCCGCCTCGCCGCCCGCGAGCGCGAGCACGTAGAGCTGGGCGACGTCATCGCCGTCGCGCTTCGCGGAAAACACGAGGCGTTTCCCATCGGGGCTCCACGCGGCGCCGCTCTCGCTCCCCTTGGTGTGCGTGAGCTGCCGGGCCGCCGCGCTGCCATCCGTCGGCACGATCCAAAGATCGGCGGACTGGTCCTTGGCATCGTAGGCCGGCTGCGTGACGGAAAACACCGCCCACTTCCCGTCGGGGCTCGGCACGGAGGCGCCGACGCGTTTGAGCAGCCACAAATCCTCGTGGGTGATGGCGCGCTTCGCGGGTTCGGCGGCGCCGAGCGTCAACATACCGAGCAACATGACGGACAGGAGACGGAGATTCATAGGCCCATCGGAGTCGGCGTTTTCCCGCGACGCCATCCCAAATCACGGGGTCGTCTGGTGGCGTCGACGAGAGCATATTGTTCAAAATTTCTCTGGCCCGCTGCGCGCGGGCGCGTCCATTCTCCGCCGCCTTTCCGCCTGCGCCGACCCCCTCGGCCCAACGGGCGGCCGCCTCCACCGCCCCGCCCGCCATGCCCTCCGCACCGCGCCATTCTCGCCGCCCGACCCGTCTGTTGATCGGGCTGTAGCGCACGCCCCCCCTAACCCGCCGCCATGGAGCCCGCCGCCGCCCAATTCGTCGCCCCGCCGGACGCCACGGCTCCCTGGACGCATGTTTCGATCGAGCCGCCGCCCGCCGACGCTGAGCCGCCGGCATTGCCCCGCGACGTGCCGGCCAAGGAGGGCGACCACCTGACCTATCTCGCCTGGGAACGGCAGGTCGACCTCTCGGCGGAAACCAGCCTGCACGCGACCGCGATTCGGTTGGAGACGGCGCTCGCCGTGCAACACCAGTCCCAGTGGCGGCTGAATTTCGACCCGCGTTTCCAGCACCTCCGGCTCCACTGGTTGCGCGTCGTGCGCGGCGCCGCCTCCTCCGACCACCTGCGGCGCGACCGGATGCGCCTCATCCAACGCGAAAACCAACTCGATCACCTCGTGATCGACGGGCAGTGGACGCTGCTGGTCGTCCTCGATGACGTGCGCGTGGGCGACATCATCGAGGCGGGCTACTCGTTTGCGGGCCGGCACCCATTGCGGCCCGAGGGCTGCGAGATTTTTTTCGCGGTGCCCTCGGCCATCGTCGTGGGGAGTTTTCGCCTGCGCGTCGAATTC
>JBEANZ010000167.1:0-4013 GCA_041165185.1 Verrucomicrobiota bacterium
TCCCGCTGATGATCCTCAACGCCCTCGAGGGCAAATCGCTCCCGGTCTACGGCGACGGCATGCAGATCCGCGACTGGCTCTACGTCGAGGATCACGCGAGCGCCATCTGGACCGTGCTCCAAAAGGGCCGCACCGGCGAGACCTACAACATCGGCGGCCTGAACGAAAAACCGAACATCGAGATCGTCCAAACCATCTGCGCCCTCCTCGACGAGAAGTCCCCGCGCGCCGACGGAAAAAAATACGCCACCCAAATCACCTACGTCGCCGACCGCCCCGGCCACGACCGTCGCTACGCCATCGACTGCGCCAAGCTCCAGCGCGAACTCGGCTGGTCGCCGCAGGAAAATTTCGCCACCGGCATCGCGAAGACGGTCGACTGGTATCTCACCCACCGCAGTTGGGCCGCCGACATCACCGCCAAAAAATACGCCCGCGAACGCCTCGGCACCGCCGGCTGATACCGGCGGAGATTAGGGTTTTAGGGTGTAAGGTATAAGGCCCAGAACGTTGCAGGTATGGCTTACCAATCGTTTGAAGACCTCGACCTCTGGAAGCTGGCGCGGAAATTTGCGGGCGACATTTATCGCGAGCTCGCCGGTTGCCGCGATTTCAACTTCCGCAATCAAATCACTGACGCCGCCTGCTCGATCTCCAACAACATCGCGGAAGGCTCCGAGCGCCTTCACCGCAAGGAGTTCATCCAGTTCCTCGGCTACGCAAAGGGATCGGCCGGCGAATCGCGCAACCAACTCTATCTCGCGGAGGACCTCGGCTACATTACTCCAGCTCGCGCCAATCAGCTTCGCGCCGACGCCCGTCTGATCGGCGGCAAACTCTACGCCTTAATCCGCAGCCTCGACGGCCCCTGACCTTACACCTTACTCCTTCAACCTCACACTTGCTCACCACCACACCATGCACCGAAAAGGAATAATTCTCGCGGGAGGTTCAGGATCCCGCCTCTTCCCTCTGACCATCGCCGTGAGCAAACAGCTCATGCCCGTCTACGACAAACCGATGGTCTACTACCCGCTCTCGGTCCTCATGCTCGCCGGCATCCGCGAAATCCTCGTCATCTCCACGCCCACCGATCTCCCGCTCTTCCGTAAACTCCTCGGCGACGGCTCCAACCTCGGCCTGCGCCTCTCCTACGCCGAGCAACCCAGCCCCGACGGCCTCGCCCAGGCCTTCCACATCGCCGGCGACACCGGTTTCCTCACCGGTGCCGAGCCCGCCGCGCTCGTCCTCGGCGACAACCTTTTCTACGGCCACGATTTCACCCGCTCCCTCGAAGCCGCCGGCGCGCGCACCGAGGGCGCCACGATCTTCGGCTACCACGTCGCCGATCCTACGAGCTACGGAGTCGTCGAATTTGCTCCCGATGGTCGCGTGCTCTCCCTCGAGGAAAAACCCGCCGCGCCCAAATCCAACTACGCCATCCCCGGCATCTATTTCTACGACGCCGATGTCGTCCGCCGCTCGCGCACGCTCAAACCCTCCAAGCGCGGCGAACTCGAAATCACCGATCTCAACCGCCTCTACCTCGACACGGGCCACCTCCACGTCGAACTCCTCGGCCGCGGCACCGCGTGGCTCGACACCGGCACGCACGATTCCCTCCTCGAAGCCGCCGAGTTCGTCTCGGTGATCGAGAATCGCCAGGGCCTTAAAATCGCCTGCCTCGAGGAAATCGCCTATCACAAAAAGTGGATCGATCGCGCCGGCCTCGACGCCAACATCGCCCGCCTCGGCAAATCCTCCTACGGCGCCTATCTCCGCCGCCTCGCCGCGGAAAAATCCTAGCCGCGGCTTTACCCCGCCGCGCCGCGCGCCCACGCTTCTCCCGCGTGCAGGTCTCGTTCGTCATCCCGCTCCTCGACAATCTCGCGCTCACCCGGGTGTGCGTCGACTCGCTCCGCGCCACGCTCCCCGCCGCGCTCACGCACGAGATCATCCTTGTCGACGACGGCTCCACCGACGGCACGCGCGCCTGGCTCGCCACGCTCGCCACCCCGTTCCGCGTCGTCCTCAACGACCGCAACCTCGGCTACGCCACCGCCAACAACCGCGCCGCCGCCCTCGCCCGCGGCGAGTTCCTCGCCCTCCTCAACAACGACCTCGTCCTCCTCCCACGCTGGCTCGAGCCCATGCTCGCCGCGCACCGCGCCCTCGGCCCGCGCGCCGGCCTCGTCGGCAATCTCCAACTCGACGCCCGCACCGCCGCCCTCGATCACGCCGGCATCGTGATCAACCACCAGTGCAAACCCGTCCATGATCGCACGCCGCCGTCGCACCTTGAGCGCGTGCTCCGTCCCACGCGGCGCGTGCCCGCCGTCACCGGCGCGTGCCTCCTGATCGAGCGCGCACTCTGGCAACAGCTCGGCGGCTTCGACGAGGCCTTCGTCAACGGCGGCGAAGACATCGATCTCTGCTTCCGCGCCCGGGCCGTCGGGCGCGTCAACGCCGTCGCGCTCCGCAGCGTCGTGCGCCACCACATCAGCCAGTCGGCCAATCGAAAACTCCGCGACGAGGAGAACTCGTTCCGCCTCGCCCGCCGCTGGGGCGACGCCCTTGCCCGCGCGGCCCGCGCGCCGCTCCTCGACTGGTGTCGCTCCTATCACGAGCAAGCACTCGCCGAGCCGCGCGACGCCGAGCGCGCTCTCGCGCGGCGCGCGTGGCTCTACGCGAACCGCGTCTCCCCCACCCCGCCGCTCGCGGCTCTCGCCGCCATGCACACCGCCCTCGAGATCGAATTCGACCGGTGGGAAAAACTTTTCCTTCCCGCCCGCGTTCCGACGCCTGCGTCGCGCCGCGTGCTGGGTCCGGTCACCGCCCAAATCCACCGTCCGGAGCAACCTCCCGGCATCTGACTTCAGGCGCCCCCGCCCCGGCGTTCAGCGCCGCGCCAGTTCCTCGCGCACCACCGCCAGTGTCCGCGCCACCGCGCCCACGTTCGCGCGATGCCACTCGGTCGCGGCCGCCGCCATCGCGCCGCGCCTCGCCGGATCCGCGAGCAACTCCCTCGCCGTCGCCGGCAGCTCCGCCGTCCCGACGCGTCGCGCCGCACCCGCCGCCGTCAGCTCGTCCGCGATCTGGCGGAAATTTCCCATCCCCGGCCCCATCACGATTGGTTTGCCCAGCACCGCCGCCTCGACCGGCGTCTGCCCATCCGTGTGCGGCGGCAGGCTCTTGCCCACAAACACGAGGTCCGCGATCTGCGTTAATTTCTTTAGTTCGCCCGTCGTGTCGCCCACCGCCACGTCCACCTCCCGCGCCGCCGCGCCTTTCGATCGAAAATGAAACGTCAGCCCGCTCGCGCGCAGCGCCTGCTCGATGTCGTGCCGCCGCTCGACGTGCCGCGGCACCAACAGCAGCGAACACCCCAGCCCCGCCGCGCGCGCCGCCCGCAGCGCCTCCACCAGCGGCTCCGTTTCACCCGGCCACGTCGAGGCGCCGAGCAACACCAATCCCGCCCCGAGCCCCAGCTCCCGGCGCAGTTGCGCCCGCTCGGCCTCCGTGAGCGGCGGGATCGGCACGTCGAGTTTGATGTTGCCGGTCGTCGTGATTTTTTCCGCCGGCACGCCGAGTTCCCGAAACCGCGCCGCATCCTGCGCCGATCCCGGCAACACCCGCGTCAACCCGTCCAGCATCAGGCGCGCGCCCCCCGGCCACCGTTTCATCCGCGCGAAACTCCGGTCCGACATCCGCGCGTTCACGCATAGCACCGGCGTCCGCCGCGCGTTCGCATAACGGATCAGCTCCGGCCACCGCTCGCCCTCCATGACGATCACGATGTCGGGCTGAATCTTCTTCCAGGCCCGCCGCACAAACGGCCACCAATCCAACGGAAAGTAACCCATCCCCACCGTCACCCCGTGAAACCGATCATCCGCCACGCGCCAGCCCGTGCTCGTCGTCGTCGTTAGATACACCTCGTGGCCGTCGCGCCGCATCGCGTCGAGCACCGGGGCCACCGCGAGCATCTCGCCCACGCTCACCGCCTGGAGCCA
>JBEANZ010000168.1:0-3527 GCA_041165185.1 Verrucomicrobiota bacterium
CTCTGGGCTCGCGTTAGGCATCGGGGTTCGCGGTCGGCATCGTGCGAGAAGAGTTGCGCCCCCGGTCGTGTCGAGCGGGAAGCCGCCCGTCCGAAAGTAGGGCGAGGTCTTTGACCTGCCCTCGAGCGTCGAGGGACGTTCGAAGTGCGGGTCAGAGACCCTGCCCTACTTTCAAACCGCGCCCCGTCTTTCTGTTTGGCTATTCGAGACGACAACTCGCGCCCCGCCGCGCCGCGTCATCGCCCCGCATTTCCCTTGCCGCACCCGCGCGCACCGCGAGGCTCGCCGCCGATTCCCATGGCCGACACCCAGCGTCATCCGTTCCTCAGCGGGCTCAGTAAACATCGCGGCGCACCGCCCACCGTCGTCGTGATTTTCGGCGCCTCCGGCGATCTCACGGCGCGCAAACTCATCCCCGCCGTCTACAACCTCGGCGTCGACGGACTGCTCCCGGCGGACTTTTTTCTCGTCGGCTACGGCCGCAAACCGATCCCGGACGCGGAGTTCCGCACGCTCGCTGCCGAGGCGATCAAGGAGTTTTCCCGCCGCGAACTCGACGCCGACGTCTGGGCGCGCATCGCCGCGCACACGAGCTACGTCGCCGGCGGCTACGATGAGAAACCCGCTTTCGACCGCCTCGCCGCGCACCTCGCCGCCATCGAAAAAAATCTCGGCCGCGATGTGCAGCGGTTGTTCTACATTTCCACGCCGCCGTCGGTCTTCGCGCCCATCCTCCAAAATCTCGGCGCGAGCGGCCTCGCCGCCGCCCACCTCGGCACGCCGCACCACGCGAAGGTCATCATCGAAAAACCCTTCGGCAAAGACCTCGATTCCGCCCGCGCGCTCAACAAGACCATCACCTCCGTCTTCGAGGAGAGCCAAGTCTACCGCATCGATCACTACCTCGGAAAGGAGACCGTGCAGGACCTGCTCGTGCAGCGGTTCGCCAACGCGATCTTCGAGCCGCTGTGGAACCGCAACTTCATCGACAGCGTGCAGATCACCGTGGCCGAGGAGGTCGGCGTGGGCTCACGCGGCGGCTACTACGAGCAGAGCGGTTGCCTGCGCGACATGATCCAGAATCACACGATGCAGCTCCTCGCGCTCACCGCGATGGAGCCGCCCGGCTCCCTCGACGCCGAGGCGATCCGCGACGAAAAGGTGAAAGTCCTCCGCGCCATCTCGCCGCTCACGATCGGCCCCGCCGGCGAAGTCGCGCGCGCGCAATACGCCGCCGGCATGATCGCGGGCAAGCCCGTGCGCGGCTACCTCGACGAGGAGGGCATCGCGCCGCAGTCCGCCACCGAGACCTACGCCGCCGTGCGGCTCTCGATCAACAACTGGCGCTGGCAGGGAGTGCCGTTCTACCTGCGCTCCGGGAAATGCATGGCGCGCCGCGTCTCTGAAATCGCGATCAACTTCCGCCGGCCGCCCGGGACGCTCTTCGCCGGCGAGACGGCGCGTTTCGACCTCGCGGCCAACACCCTCTCGTTTCAAATCCAACCTGACGAGGGCCTCAGCCTGATCCTCAACACGAAGATCCCCGGTCTCGAGACGCGGACCCAGCCCGTGAAGATGAGTTTCCGTTACGCGACCACGTTCGGCTCCAACACCGCCGAGGCCTACGAGCGCCTCGTCCTCGATGCGATGATCGGCGACGGCACGCTCTTCATCCGGGGCGACGAAGCCGAGGCCTCGTGGAAACTCTACACGCCCGTCCTCGACTATTGGCGCAGCGTCGGCCGCGCCGGCATGGACGCCTACGCCGCCGGCTCGTGGGGCCCGCCGAGCGCCGACGCGATTCTGGCCGCGCGCGCGCATCTCTGGCGGCAACCGTAGCCGCGCCAGCGCCGCAAATCACAAACGCCAAATCCCAGTCTCCAAAGAAATCCCAAACTCCACGACGACCCACTTGAGTTTTCCCGATTGGGATTTCTTTGGCGTTTGGACCTTTGGAATTTGGATTTTTCAAAACCGTGCCCGCCATTTTTGATTCTCTCCCCGGCGTCGAGGTCCCCGTCGGCGCCATCTCGAAACGCCTCGGCGAACTCTGGCGCGACACCGCCGCCGACGGCAAACCCGCCCCCGCCGCCGACGACGCCAAGGCCACGCAGGTCAACTTCGTCCTCCACCTCGGCCTCAACTGCACGCCCGAGGACGCCGCGCAACAGTTCGCCGTCGTCCGCAATTTCTCGCGGCGCTACCCGAGCCGCATCGTCGTGCTCTGCCCGCTCCACGCCGACGCGCCCGGCACCGAGATGCGCGCGAAGATTTTCGGCGAGTGCTTCCTCGGCAAATCCAAGGGCGACAAGCGCTGCGTCGAATTCGTGCTGCTGAGTTACTCGCGCGCCGCGCGGCCGTTTCTCGAAAACGAGGTCTCCATCTGCCTCTCGACCGATCTGCCGCTCTACTATTGGGCGCACCGTTTTTCCGCGAGCGGCCGGCTCGCCGACTACCGCTACCTGCTCGGTCGCGCGAAACGCGTCCTGCTCGACAGCGCCGTCGCGCCGGCCGACGCCCTCGACTACCCGTGGCCCAACCCCGCCGCCACGCGCGATCTCGTTTACTGCCGCCTGCTCCCCGTGCGCCAGACGATCGGGCAGTTCCTCTCGAGCTATGCGCCCGCGACGATCGTCGACGGGCTGCGCGCGGTGCGCGTCGGGCACGATGCCGCGCGCCTCGCCGAGGGCCGCGTGGTGCTCGCATGGCTGCGCCGCCGCCTCGCCGCCTGCGGCGCCGACGTGGCCGCGGTGGAGTTCGCCGCCGCGCCGATTCACGACGAAGCCACCGCGCAACTCGCCGTGGAGTTCGCCTACGCCGCGCCCGGCCGCACGTTTCGCTGGCGCGCCGATCTCGCGAGCGGCAATGCGCTCTTCGAGGCGGATTTCGGCGGCGGCCGCACGAGCCTGCCCGCGTCCGTGAGCCTGCTCGCGCCGGAGAAGGCGTTGAGCGAGGCGATGTTTTTTTGAGCGATGCCGATGTGTTTTCGAATGCGACCGTAGGCCGCCCGCTTGCGGGCGCTCCTCGGCAGCGCGAGCAAGCTCGCGGCCGACAAAACACCGAGGCGTTCCCCCGTTTTTTCTGTCCGACAAAATTTCACCCCACCCCGCCCCATGAAATCCCTTCCCCTCCTCCTCGCCCTCGGCGCGCTCGCGACGTTGCTGGCGACGCCCGCGTCTGCCGCCGAAAAAATTCCGCCGCTCGCGATCGACACGCCGATGGTCGCGCCCGAGTGGGCGCGGCTCGAGCGGCGGTTGCTCGCGGAGAGCGTGCCGCTGTGCCGCGAGTTTTCCGATAAATACTACGACGCCCGCGGCTACCTCCAGTGCTTCGTGCGCTGGGGCGCGAACGACGGCGCGGACGATGCGTTTGAAAACCACGCCGACTGGCCGCAGCTCTACGCGCTCGGCGCGAGCGACGAGATTCTCAAAACCTTTTTGCACACGTGGGAAGGGATGCTCCGCCAATACTCCGAGGCGAAGACCATCGATGTGCCCGCCGGCCGCGACGGCATGTATGTGAAGGAG
>JBEANZ010000169.1:0-3547 GCA_041165185.1 Verrucomicrobiota bacterium
TGGGCGCGGTGGTTTACGCGCCGGTGTTTCGCGCGGGGTTCATGGCGAAGGAGGCCACGGCGGAGGCGCGGCGGGAGCATCTGCGCGGGTTCGTGTTTGCGGTGTTTGAATTCAAACCCGCGCTGGCATCGGTCGCGGCGGCGGCCGCCGCACACGGACTTCTGGTCGAGGTCGTGGACGTGACGTCGGGCGGACCGCCGCGCCGATTGGGCGCAACGGCGCAACTGGGCGGACCGCGCGGCGCGCCGGTGGCGGTGCGGGAGCGGGCGTTTTACGGGCGCGTGCTGCGGCTCGAGGCGCGCGCCACCGCGGGCTACTGGCAACCGGGCCGGAGCCGGACGGCGCGGGCGTTTGCGGGGCTGGTGCAGGCGGGCGCGCTGTTTCTCAGCCTGTTTGTCCTCACGGTGGCGGGGCGCACCGTCGCCATCGGTCGCGAAGTCGCGGCGCGCACCGCCGACCTCGCGGATCAGGTCCGCCGGCGGCGCGCGAGCGAGGCGGCGGTGCGGGAGAGCGAGGCGCGTTTGCGCCAGCTCAACGGGAGCCTCGAGCAACTCGTGCAGGAGCGCACCACGGAGCTCCGCGCGAGCGAGCAGCGGCTCCATCACGCCCTCGCGGCCACGGACGACGGCGTGTGGGACTGGGACATCGCGGCGGGCACAGTGTATTTTTCGCCGCAGTGGTGCCGGCTGCTCGGCTACGCGCCGGCGGAGGTGCCGGGGCGCGTGGAGTCTTTCCTCACGCTCGTCCATCCGGACGACATGCCGGAGCTCGAGCGCATGTTGGCGGAGCACCTCGCGGGCCGCGTGCCGGTCAAGGAAACCGAGGCGCGGCTCCGCGTGAAGTCCGGCGAGTGGCGGTGGTTTCTCGACCGCGGCAAGGTCGTCGCGCGCGACGCGCAGGGCGCGCCCACGCGCATGGTCGGCACCATCGCGGACATCTCGGAGCGCAAGCGCGCGGAGGCGGCGTTGTCCCATTCGGTGGCGCTGCTGCGCGCGACGCTCGAATCGACGGCGGACGGCATCCTCACCATCGGCGCCGACGGAAAAATCCAGTCGTTCAACGAGCGCTTCGTCGCGATGTGGGGCCTCCCGGCCGACGTGATCGCCGCGCGGGACGACGACGCGGCGCTGCGTTTCGTGGTTGGCCAGTTGGCGGAGCCGGAGCGCTTTCTCGAAAAAGTGCGGCACCTCTACGCGCATCCGCACGAGGAGAGTTACGATACGCTGGAGTTCCGGGACGGCCGGACCTTCGAGCGCTACTCGCGCCCGATGGTCGTCGGCGGCGCGCCGGCCGGACGGGTGTGGAGCTTTCGCGACGTCTCCGCACGCCGGCGCGACGAGCGCGCGCTCCACGATGCGCACGAACGCGCCTCCGTGCTCGCGCTGCTCGGCCACGAACTCGCCGAGGCCGCCACGCCGCGCGCCGCCGCGCTCGCGATCCTCGCGGCCGCGCAACGCCTCATCGGCTGGGACAGCGGTTGGCTCCAGCTCTGGAGCGAGGAGCGCGAGGCCTTTGAAAACGCGGTCAACATCGACCTCATCGACGGCGAGCGGCGCGAGGTGCCCTCCAACCCCGCGTCGCTCCGCGAGCCGTCGCATTCCGTCCGACGTGCGATGGACGAAGGCGCGTTTCTCCATCTGCGCGAAAGCGAGACCGACGACCTCGCCGACAGTCAGCCCTACGGCAACGGCCGCCGCTCCCTCTCGCGGATGCTCGCGCCCGTGCGGCGCGACGGGCGCCTGCTCGCCGTAATCTCGATCCAGAGCTACCGGCGTCGCGCCTACGACGAGCCCGCGCTCGACCTGATGCGGGCGCTGGCCGACCACTGCGCCGGGGCGTTGGCGCGCCTGCAGGCGAGCGCGGCGCTGCGCGAGAGCGAGCAGCGGTTCCGCGGCGTGTTCGACGCCAGCCCGATCCCCATTCTGCTCACGGCGGCGCCGGACGGCCGGCTCATCGAGGCCAACGCCGCCGCGCTCGAGGCGTTTGGCTACACCCGCGCGCAGGTCGTGGGCCGCACGACGGCGGACCTCGCCACGTGGGTGCGACCCGAGTTGCGGGCGGAATTTTTCCACCGCATCGCGACCGAGAAACAGGTGCGCAACTTCGAGGCCGTGCTGCGGACCGACGCCGGCGAGGAGCGCGTGATGCTCTGCTCCGGCACGCGGCTGGAGTTCACCGGCGGCACCGCGATCCTGACCTCGGGCGTCGACATCACGGACGTCCGCCGCGTCGAGGCCGAGCGCGCCCTCATGCAGGAACGCCTCCTGCAAAACCAGAAAACCGAGGCGCTCGGCACCCTCGCCGGCGGCGTGGCGCACGATTTCAACAATTTGCTCGCCGGCATACTCAACTACACGGAGCTCGCCCGCGCCGATGTGCCCGCGACGCACCCGCACCTGCGCGGGTTTCTCGGCGAGGTGCTCGGCTGCGGCCAGCGCGCGCGTGAACTCGTCCGCCAAATCCTGCTCTTCAGCCGCGCGGAGGACGCCGAGCGCGCGCCCCTGCGGCTCACGGACGCCGTCAACGAGGCGCTCCGCCTCGTGCGTTCGACGGCGCCGGCGGGCGTCGAGATCGTGGACGACCTCGAGCCGGGCGCGCCCCTCGTCCTCGCCAACGCCACGCAGGTCCACCAAGTCGTGACCAACCTCTGCATCAACGCCCATCAGGCGATCGGTGCGGCCGGCGGCCGGATCACGGTGAGCGTGCGCGCGCGGATGGTCGACGGCGCGCTCGCCGCCGCGCTCCCGGATTTGCGACCGGGCCGGCACGTCTGCCTCGCCGTCGCCGACACCGGCCCCGGCATCGAGCCCGCCGTGCTGGCGCGCATCTTCGATCCGTTTTTCACCACCAAGAAACCCGGCGAGGGCACCGGCATCGGGCTCGCCGTCGTGCGCAGCATCGCCCGCAGCCATCGCGGCGCGATCCGCGCGCTCAGCCAGCCGGGGGCGGGGACGATTTTCGAGTGGTTCCTCCCCGTCCACGCGCTGAGCGCCGCCGCCAACGAGCGGGCCGCCCGCGAAGTCCCGCGCGGTCGCGGCCAACACCTCCTCGTGGTCGACGATCAGGCGGCGGTCGCCCTCTCGCTCCGCGCGATGTTGGAGCGGCTCGACTACCGCGTGACCGTCTGCACCGACCCGCGCGACGCGCTCGCGAAATTCTCGGCCGCCCCCGCCGCCATCGACGCGCTGATCACGGACCTGCAGATGCCCGGCCTGTCGGGCCTCGATCTCGCGCGCCAACTTCTCGCGCAACGTCCTGAGCTCCCCGTGTTCATCTCGAGCGGTTTCGCCGGCAACCTGACGGCGGAGAAAATGAAGGAGGCGGGCATCACGGATTTTCTCCCGAAGCCGGTCGAGCTGGCGGACCTCGCCGACGCGCTCGCGCGGGCGCTGCGGTGAGGCGCATCCGCGGGGGCAGGGGAAGCGCAAGCGAACGCGTTCCGCGGCGGTAGCGACGGCGCGACCGGCGGTGGACGAACGCGGCGCGAGACTTTCCGGACGGGGCGCGCTGAAATATTTTGCGCGCGCTCTCTAAGAATTTTTCGCGC
>JBEANZ010000170.1:0-4502 GCA_041165185.1 Verrucomicrobiota bacterium
TCGTGCGCTTCCACAAGCCCCGCCGCACGATCACGTTTGAGTGCTGGGCCTACTCGGCGGACGTCACGCAGCCCGGCACGCAGATGGACACATGGCCCGTGACCGTCACTCAGCTCGACAACTACGCGCGCGCCCCCGCGGCGTTTCTCCCGACGTTGAAAATCTCCGGCGCGAAAAATCCCGTGGTGCAAGTCTACGAGGAGCGATCCGGGGAACTCGTCTACGCGCTGCGCGTGAACGGCGACACGTTTCGCCCCCACGTCTTCGCCCCCGGCGCCTACACGGTGAAAGTCGGCGACCAGGACGCCGGCCGCATGAAAACGCTCCCCGGCCTCGCCGCCCGCACCGACCAGACGGAGACGCTGACGATCACGGTGTAGGTTTCGCCGCCGTCATGCCGGGCCGCCCCGCGCCGCCTCACAGCGCCGCGCGATTCACGTCCTTGTAGTAGAGATAGCTCGCGGGGGTCTTGCCCATCGCGACGAACCACTGCGGGCAAAACGGCGCCATCCAAATCGCGTCGCCGGCCGCGACGGGATACCACGAATCCTCGAGCCGATAAACGCCCTGCCCCGCGAGCATCAGCAGCCCGTGCTCCATCACATGCGTCTCGACGAACGGCAGCGTCGCGCCCGGCTGGTAGGTGAAAATGTTCATCGCCAGATCGAACGCCGGCAGGTCGGGCAACAACACCTGCAGCCGCGCGTCCGGATCGCCGAGGAACGGCTGGCCGGGCACGTCCGCCGCGTGGCCGATGATCGCGGCGGGCGTTTTTCCGCCCTCGAGCGGGGCGAATTTTTTCTGGAAGAGCGTCACGCGCGTGCCTCGTTTCGGCGCGGTGATCGACCAGGTCTCGCCGGCCGGCGCGAAGAAAAACGCGCCCGCCTTCACCTGCTGCTTCAGTCGCCCGATCGCGAGCGTGCCGCCGCCGGTTTCGAAATAGCCGGCCGTCTCGACGTCGTTCGCCGGCAGCGCGGCGCGGCCTCCCGCCTCGAACGTCACCAGCAGCTGCGCGAACTTCGCGCCCATCGCGGGGTTGATCAAAACAATCGTCGCGGCGCCGGCGATGCCGGGGACGTTGCTCTTCACGTGCCCGTCGGGAGCGAGGAGGGCGTGGCGCGCGGCGACGCGCGTGCGGGTCTGGCCGTAGGGGAGGTTCATGCGTTGCCGCGATGCGGCGCGAGAAACTGACCCGGCGCCGGCAGATTCGTCAACCGCCCGCCCGCGTAGATCGCCGTGCCGCGCACGTAGGTGTCGGTCACGCGCACCTTGCTCTCTCGCCCCACGTAGGGGCTGATCCGGTGGCGCGTCCACAGGCTGTCCGCCTCGATTTCGTGCGCGGTGCCAAACTTGATCAGGGAGAAATCCGCGTCGCGGCCCTCGACGAGTTCGCCCTTGCGGCCGTCGAGCCGGAAGCGGCGCGCGACGTTGCGGGCGAGCACCGCCGCGAGGATCGGCAGGTCTTTCTCGGCCGTCTTCGCGCACTCGGAAAACAGCAGCTCGCTGCCATGCTGCACGCCCGCAATCCCGCCCCACACCGCGAAGAGATTCGCCGAGTCCTTCATTTCCGGCCGCGACGGCGAGTGGTCCGATCCAATCGTGTGGATGCGACCGGCGCGCAGCTCGCCCCACAGCGCCGCCCGCCGTTTCTCGTCGCGCAACGGCGGCGCGCACTTCGCGATCGCGCCGAGGCGGGCGACGTCCTTGTCGTTCAACAGGAGATAGTGCGGACACGTCTCCGCGGTCACGTCGACGCGCAGCGCGCGCGCCTCGTCCACGAGCGCGATGCCCTCCGGCGTGCTCACATGCACGATGTGCAACGCGCAACCCGTCTCGCCCGCGAGCTCGAGCGCCACGCGAATCGCGGCGAGTTCCACCTCGACGGGGCGCGACGCGAGGTAGGCCTTGGCGTCGGACTTGCCCTTCGCCTTCTGCTCGGCGGTGAGCCGGGCCGCGAGCGCGTCGTCCTCGGCGTGCACGGCGACGAGCAGCCCGAGTTTCGCGGCGCGCTTCATGCCCTCGCGCAGCGCCGCGGCATCGACGTGCGGAAAACTCTCGATCCCGCTCGCGCACATAAACGCCTTCAGCCCGACCGCGCCGGCGTCGCGCAGGCCGGCGAGTTTGTCGAGGTTGCCGGGCGTGAGTCCGCCCCAGAGCCCGAAGTCGGTGCACGATTTCTCCTCGGCGAGCGCGCGCTTTTCGCGCAGCCGCGCGGCGTCGAGCACGGGCGGCTCGGAGTTGAGCGGCATGTCGAAAAACATCGTGCCGCCCCCCGCCGCGAGCGCGGCCGAGCCCGTCGCGATACCCTCCCAGTCGGCGCGGCCGGGCTCGTTGAAATCCACGTGCGCGTCGATGATGCCGGGGAAAACGTAGCGCCCCGTCGCGTCGAGCGTCGCATCCGTCGCGTCGTCGATCACGGGCGCAATCTTCACGATGCGGCCGCGCAGCACGGCGAGGTCGGCGCGGACGACGCCGGCCGGCGTGACGAGTTTGCCGCCGCGCACGACGAGTTGAAGTCGCTCGGGCTCGAGCGGCGCTTTCTTGGCGAAGGAACTGAAGCTTTTCATGGTGAGTTGTCGCGCGCGAGCCGCTCGAGAAAATCGACGACGACCGCGAGCGCGACCGCGAGATCGGCGGGCGCGGCGAATTCGTCGGGGTGATGGCTGAGGCCGGCGCGGCAGCGGACGAAGAGCATGGCGACCGGCGTCAGCGCCGAAATCACCATGCCGTCGTGGCCCGCCCCGCTGACGAGCGACGGCGCGCGGCCCTGAACGGACTTCGCGCTGCGCGCGAGCCGCGCGGTGAGGAGCGGCGCGCAGCGGACCGCGCCGTTTTCCTGCGTGCGCCGCCAGGCGCGCGCGACCGGACGCCGCGCGGCGTTTTGCGTCGCGCGCCGGCCGAGGGCCATGCGCGCGCGGCGCCGCGCGCGGTCGTCGGCGTGGCGCACGTCGAGCGTATGCGTGACCTCGCCGGGGATGACGTTGGCCGCGCCGGGCGCGACGCTCAGCGCACCAATGGTGGCGACGAGCCCGCGCGTGCGCCGCGCGAGGGCCTCGACGCCGACGGCAAACTCCGCCGCCGCCGCCAGCGCATCGCGCCGCAACGCCATCGGCGTCGTGCCCGCGTGCCCGGCGCGGCCCGTCCACGTGAGTTGAAACCGGCTCTGCCCGGCGATCGCGGAGACGACGCCGACGGCGAGTTTTTCGCGTTCGAGCACGGGTCCTTGCTCGATGTGGATCTCGAGGTAGCCGAGCAATTGCTGGCGGCGCGGCGCGCTCGGCGCGGCGCGCGAGAGAAACGCGGCGGGGGCGCCGCGGCGCCAACTTCCGATCACCTCGCGCACGCTCACGCCGTCCGCGTCGCGGCGCGCCAAATCCGCCGCAGTCAACTTGCCCGCGTAGCCCTTGCTGCCGAGGTAGGCGCTCGCGAACCGCACGCCTTCCTCCTCGGAAAACCCTAGCACTTCGACCGCGAACGGCAGCGCGACCCCGCGGCGTTTCAGCTCGGCGAGCGCGACGATGGGCAGCAACACGCCGAGCGCGCCGTCGAATTTCCCGGCGTCGCGCACGGTATCGAGATGCGAGCCGAGGAGGAGGGTTTTGGTGGTTGTAGGGCCGGGTCGCCGACCCCGCCGCGAGGTCCGCGCCACTTCCGTCAAACCCGGCGGGGTCAGCGACCCCGCCCTACAACTCGCCGCCTCGATGCGCCCAATGAGATTGCCCACGGCATCCTCGCGCACCGTGAGGCCGGCTGCGCGCATCCATTGCGCGACGCGGTCGTTCGCGCGGCGCATCGCGGGCGAGAGAAACGTGCGCGTGAGTTTACCCGACTCGTCCGAAATGCGGCCGAGTTCGTCGAGCCAGCGGACGAGTTGCTTCGCGCCGTCGGCCATCGCTCAGCTCCCGCGATAGGTCTGGTAGGCCCACGGCGTCACGAGCAACGGCACGTGGTAGGGGACGGCCGCATCCGTGATCGCGAAGCGCACGGGCACGCGGTCGAGGAACGGGCTGTCGCGGTGATGCGTGACGAAATAGTCCTTCACGAAGAACAGCAGTTCGTAGCTCCCGACCGCCATTTCCGTGCGGTCGAGCAGCGGGAGGTCGGTGCGGCCATCGAGGTTGGTCGTGACGGCCTTGAGCAGCGTGTGCTTGCCGTCGTTTTTCCAGAGTTCGATGCGCATCCCGGCGGCGGGGCGGCCGGTGACGAGATCGAGGACGTGGGTGCTGAGTTTGGCGGGCATGATTTTTTCAACCACAGATGGACACGGATGGACACAGATAAAAACCAAACCGGCACTCGAGCCGGCACGATTTGGTGCAGCGGTGTCGCAGGCGGTTCATCCGTGGTTCACCGGGTTTGAAGGATGTCGCTCAGCCGGAGCTGGGCGATTTTTTCGATTTCGCCGAGGGCGGCGGCGAATTCGGTCTCGGGCGCGTTCGGCAAGCGCGACTGCATCGCGGCGAGGATGGCGGACTTGTTGGCGAGGCGGGCACAGATGATGA
>JBEANZ010000171.1:0-7495 GCA_041165185.1 Verrucomicrobiota bacterium
CCACGCTTTCACCTCGGGCGTCGCACCCGCGGCTTTCGCCTGCGCCTCCAGTTCGGCGACTTCCATGAGGCCCTTGAACTCCGCCGCAAGTCGCTTCGTCGCGAGCCAACGCTCGCCTGCGGCCGTCGGTAGCGCGGCGACGCGCGCCTGCCACGCCGCACGAATCACTTCGTCGTCGCGTGGTCGCGTGCCGGCGCGCATCGCCTGGAGCTCGAGCCACTCGACGGCGCTCGCCAGCAGCTCCGCCGACGCCCACACGTGGCCGCCCTCGAAAATCACGATGCGGTGCACCGCCTTGCGTTCGTCGAGCGCGTGGCCGAGGCGCCGCAGCTCGGCGTAGTTGAAATCCTCCGTGCCCGCCGTCCCGAAAACCGGAAACGCGATCTTCTGCGGGATGTCGTCCACGCCCATCGGAAATCCCGCGCTGCACGCGATCACGCCCTTCGCCAGCCCAGTCAGCGCGATCTGCGTCGCCACGCGCGCGCCGCCCGAAAGCCCCGCCGCGTAAATTCGCTTCGGATCGATGCGCAGGTGGCCGTTCACGTCGGCAACCATCGCCTGAATCGCGGCGGCGTTGGCGTCCCACGGGCCGTTGCGCGAGTTGAGCGAGCCCGCGACGACGTAGCCGAATTTCTCCGCCGCCGCCTGCAACCGTTTGACCGGCTCCAGCCCGCGCGCCCCCGGATCGAAACAAAAAATCACGGGCCACGCGCGGTCCGCCGTGTAGTTCGAGGGCACGTAGAGCGCGTAGGTCTGCTCGGGGTTTTTCGTGCACGCCACCTTCTCGAGCACGCGGCCGACGAGGCCCGCCTGCCCAAATCCGGGCAGCGCCGCAGTGAGGGTGAGCAACAAAATCAGGGTCGCACGCATCGGGGTGGGAGAACGCCGGCCAACGTGCCGACGATTGCGCCGCGCGCCAGCCGGATTCGCGGTTCCTACCTTGGCGGCGGCGCCGTCGCGCCCGCCGCGAGCCGCGCCATCACCTCACCCAACAGGTAAATCGATCCCGTGACGACAACCACATCGTCCGCCCCGCCGACGGCGCACGTGTCCGGCGTCGGAAAAATTTCCTCCACCGTCCCGCGCACGACGCGTCCGGGAAAGCCCGGCGGCAACATCGCCTCCATCTCCGCGTGGCCGCACGCGCGCGGCTGGCGCGGCACCGCGAGGTGGATTTCCCGCGCGTGGCGCGCAATCACCCCGAGCAGCGGCTGCGCGCGCGCCGCGCCCAGCACACCGGTGACGACGATCGGTGCGCGGCCGGTTTCGGCGACGAGCCGCCCGAGATTTTCGTCGAGCACGCGTGCGCCTTCCGGGTTGTGCGAGGCGTCGAGCAAGAGCAACCGCCCGCCGACGCGGACGCGTTCCCAGCGCCCGGCCCAGACGACCTCGCGTAACCCGCGCGCAATCGTCGCTGCGTCGAGTCGCCACGCCGCACCGAGCGTCTGCGCGGCGAGCGTCGCGGTCGCGGCGTTCCACCGCTGGTAGTCGCCCTCGAGATTCGTCGTCGGCAGGCCCGCGAGATCGGCGCCGAATTTTTCGGTGACCGAGACGACGGGCGCGCTGAGGGCGCGCGCGATTTCGCGGATGAGATTCTCCGCCGCTTCCGGCATCCGACCGAGGACGACGGGGCGGCCCGCCTTGATGATGCCGGCCTTCTCCCGCGCGATTTCCTCAATGGTCTCCCCGAGGATCTCGCAGTGATCGCGGCTGATGGAGGTGATGACGCTCACGAGCGGCGTGACGACGTTGGTCGCGTCGAGCCGGCCCCCGAGGCCGACCTCGATGACGCTGAGGTCGCAGCGCGTGCGTTGAAATTCGAGGAACGCCATCGCCGCGAGAAACTCGAAAAAACTCGGGTGGTCGTCGGCGTTCGCCGCGCCGAGCGCCTCCGCCACCGGCCGCAAGTCGCGCGTGTAGTCCACGATCGCGCGCTCCGCCAACCGCCGCCGATCCACCTGCACGCGTTCGCCGAGATGCACGAGGTGCGGCGACGTAAAGAGCCCCGTGCGCCAGCCCGCCCCGCGCAGGATCGCCTCGAGCATCGCGGAGACGGAGCCCTTACCGTTGGTGCCCGCCACGTGCACGCACGGCACGGCGCGCTCCGGATGGCCGAGGCGCGCCGCGAGCAGCCGCATCCGATCAATCCCGTAGCTCGCGCCGCGGGCCTTGAGCCCGAAGAGATAGTCCCTCGCCGACGCGAAGTCGGCCGCGTCGCGGTGCGCCATGCGAGACGACCGCGCGCTCAGGCTCGCGCGGCGGTTTTTTTCGCGCCGTGCAGCGCGAGCAACAGGTCCCGCAGCCGGTCCCGCATCTCCAGCCGGCTCACGATCTGGTCGATGAGGCCGTGCTTCAGGAGAAACTCCGCCGTCTGAAACCCGGCCGGCAGCGTCTGCTTCGTCGTGTCCTTGATGACGCGCGCGCCCGCAAACCCGATCAGCGCGCCGGGTTCGGCGAGGATGATGTCGCCCAGCGTGGCAAAGCTCGCCGTCACGCCGCCCATCGTCGGGTGCGTGAGCACCGAGATGAAGGGCAGCCGCGCCGCCGCGAGCCGGCCGAGCGCGGCGCTGGTTTTCGCCATCTGCATGAGCGAGTAGATCCCCTCCTGCATGCGCGCGCCGCCGGAGGCGCTGAACACGATGCACGGCAGCCCGCGCGCCGTCGCCGTCTCGATCGCGCGCGTGATTTTTTCGCCGGCCGCCGCGCCCATCGCGCCGCCGCAAAACTTGAAGTCCATCACCGCGACCGACACCGCGATCCCGTGGATTTTTCCCACGCCGTTGATCACCGCCTCGGGCAGGCCGCTGTCCTTTTCGTAGCGCTTGAGCCGCTCGGGATACGGCTGCGAATCGACGAACTTCAGCGGGTCGCTCGACTTCACGCCGGCGTCCGACTCGACAAACGTCCCCGCGTCAAACAGCGCCGCGATCCGCGCGCGCGCGCCGATCGGGAAGTGGTGGCCGCTCTTTGGCGCGACCATGAGGTTGTCCTCCACCTCGCGGTTAAAAACGATCTCCCCCGTCGCCGGATCCTTCGTGTAGACGCCCTTGGGGATCTCCTTCTTGCGGGTCTTGCGGACGGTGTAGGTGGGTTTGTCGAAATGCATGTCGCGAGCGATCAGCCGTGGCCGAGGGTGAGGACGTCGAGGTTTAGCGCGCCGGCCCGCCGCAGCGTGCGGGCGCAGCTGTTGAGCGTGGAGCCGGTGGTGAAAACGTCATCGATCAGAAGGTAGTGTTGCGCGGGAGTGAGGCGCGCGCCGCCGGCCAGTGCAAAGGCATTTTTCAGGTTGCCCATGCGCGTGCGCCGGTCGAACGCCGTCTGCGTCGCCGTGTCCGTCGTGCGCCGCAGCAGCTCGGCGACGCCCGTCGCGCCGCCCGCCGCCGCCGCGAGCGCGCGCGCGAGCAGCAGCGCCTGATTGTAGCCGCGCTCGCGCAGCTTGCGCGCGTGCAGCGGCACGGGCACGAGCGTCGCGCCGCGCGCGAATTCCAGCACGCCCGGCGCGCGCCGGAAAATCTCCGCGAGATCCGCCAGCACGTGCAGCCCCCGGTGGTATTTCAACTCGATCACCAGCGCGCGCACCGGGCCCTTGAAAATCGCCGCCGTGCGGCCCTCGCGAAACGCCGGGTCGAGCCCCTCGCAGTGCGGACACATCCGCGCGCCCTCGACTTCGCCGTAAAACGGGTGCCCGCACGTCGAGCAGTGCGGCGCCTTCACGAACTCGATCTGCGGCGCGCAGCGCGCGCACACGTGGCGGAAACCCGCGCCCGCCTCCGGCTCGACAAGCCCGCGGCAGTGCACGCACGAGGGCGGAAACACCACGGCGCCCACGCCGTCGGCCGCACGACGGATCCGGGCGTTCATGGGTAAAATACTTTCTCCAAAAACAGCCCTTGCGGCGGCGCCGTCTGCACCGCCGGCGTGCGTTTCCCCGCCGCGAGGATCGCCGCCACCTCGGCGGGCGAGAGTCTCCCCTCCCCCGCCATCACGATGAGGCCGGCGAGGCTGCGCACCATTTTGTAGAGGAAGCCGTCCGCCTCCGCCACGATGCGCACGCTGCGCCCGCGTCGCTCCACATCGAGCCGCCGCACGATGCGCACGGTCGACTCGCGTTCCGCCCCGGTCTCCGCCGTCACCGCGCGAAAATCATGCGTGCCGCACAACTCCGCCGCCGCCGCTCGCATCAGACCCAGATCGAGCGGGCGAAAAATTGGCCAGCAATACGGCCGTGCAAACGGGTCCGCGTCGCCGAGGTGGACGTGGTAAACGTAGCGCTTCCCCGTCGCGCTGAACCGCGCGTGAAACGTCGCCGGCACCGCCCGCACCGACACGATTTGGATCGTCGCGGGCAGGCCGCTGCGCAGCGCGGCGAGCAGTTTCGCCGCGCCGTGCCGCCACTCGGCGTCGAAGTGAAACACCTGGCCGCGCGCGTGGACGCCCGCATCCGTGCGCCCGCTCCCGTGGATGCGCAGCGGTGCCCCCAACATCGCCGCCAGCCGCGCCTCGATCACATCCTGGATCGCGCGACCGCCCGTCTGGCTCTGCCAGCCGGAAAAGTCGCGCCCATCGTAGGCGCAGACGCATTTCCAGCGGCGCGCGCTCACGGTTCCTCCGCCGGCGGCGCGGGAAAAACCTGGTCGAGATGGTCCTGCAAAATCAACGTCGCCGCGCGCGAGTCGATGATCCCGCTCGCGCGCACGTCGCGCCGCCGCGCCTTCGGTATCGTCGACTCCGCTTCGTAGCTCGTCAGCCGCTCGTCGATCAGGTGCACCGGCAGGCCCGTCTCGGCGCGCAGCCGCACCGCGAGCGCCTCGGCCTCCTTCGCTTTTGGGCCGACGCTGTCGTCCATGTTAAGCGGATGCCCGATCACGAGCGCGGCCGCGCGGCGCTCGCGCACCACGGCCAGCAACGCCGCCCACCGCGCCGCCGGATCCGTCTGCGTGAGGGCGGGCAGCGGCGTGGCCACGCCGAGCTCGTCGCCAAACGCGAGCCCGATGCGGCGGGTGCCGTGGTCGATGCCGATGCAACGCATGGCGCGATTCCGCCGCGCCGCGCGCACGGGCGCAATTTCATTTGCGGCGTCCGCGCTTCCGGCTCTCCTTCGCGCCGATGTCCGCCCCGCCGCCGCCGCTTTCGCCCGACGAACTCGCGCGCTACAGCCGGCACCTTCTCCTCGGGGAAATCGGCGTCGCCGGCCAAACGAGACTCGCCGCCGCGCGCGTGCTCGTCGTCGGCGCGGGCGGCCTTGGCAGTCCCGCCGCGCTCTACCTCGCCGCCGCCGGCGTCGGCACGATCGGCGTCGCCGACTTCGATGTCGTGGCGACGCACAACCTCCAACGCCAACTGCTCCACGACGACACCTCCGTCGGCGAGCCCAAGGTCACGTCGGCCGCGCGTCGCCTGCGCGCGACGAACCCGTTCATCCGCGTCGTCGCGCACGGCGAGGGCGTCACCGCAACCAACGCCGTCGCGCTCTTCGCCGACTACGACGTAGTCGTCGATGGCACGGACAATTTTTCCTCACGCTACCTGAACAACGACGCCGCGTTTTTCGCGCGCCGGCCGCTCGTCTCGGCGAGCGTGTTCAAGTTCTCCGCGCAGATCGCCGTCTTCGATCCGGCGGCGGGCGGGCCGTGTTACCGGTGCCTGTTTCCCGCGCCGCCGGCGGCGGGAAGCGTGCCGGGTTGCGGCGAGGCCGGCGTGCTCGGCGCGCTCTGCGGCGTCGTCGGCAGCCTCCAGGCCCTCGAAACGATTAAACTGATCATCGGACTCGGGACGCCGTTGCGCGGGCGGGTGTTGTCCTACGAGGCGCTTGAGCAGCGCTTCCAAACTCTCGCCCTGCCGCGCGACCCCGGCTGCCCGCTCTGCGGCCCCGCGCCGACGTTGCGCGCGATCCGCGCCGAAAACTATGCCGCGGGCTGCGCGGTCCCCGCTCCCATGACCACCGACCCGACCGACTACCCGATCGAAGTTTCCGTCGCCGAGGCGAAGCGCCTGCTCGACGACAACCGTTGCGCGACGCTGCTCGTCGACGTGCGCGAGCCGTATGAGTTGGACATCTGCCGCGTCGCCGGCGCCGAACCGATCCCGATGGGCGAAATCCCCGCGCGGATGCGCGACCTGCCGCGCGACGAGCACCTCTTGATCATGTGCCACCACGGCGGACGCAGCCGGCGGGTCACGGAGTTTCTCCGGGAAAACGGTTTCACGGCCGTCACGAACATCGCCGGCGGCATCGACGCCTGGGCCGAAGAAATCGATCCGACGCTGCGGCGGTATTGAGCGGGCCGGGTGACGGAACTTGGCCAAAAAATAGGGCAGGGTCTGTGAGCGGCCCTCGGTGCGAACACTCAATGCGCGAAAGGGCGGGTCAGAGACCCTGCCCTACTTCAGGCGGCGCGCTGCGCTACGCTTGGGGCCAGCTCCTGACCGGGCGCTGACTCCGTCCAAGCTGCTCGGCCCGCCGCTACGCCGAGCCCGCCAAGCCCCGAAACACTTTTCCCTCGTTCAAATCCACGCGCTCGGGGCGGCCTTGGTGGCGGTAGATGAGCTTCGTGTGATCGAGGCCGAGGAGGGCGAGGATGGTCGCGTGCAGATCGTGAACGTGCAGGCGGTCCTTCACGGCGTAGAGGCCGAGGTCGTCGGTCGCGCCGATGCTCTGGCCGCCTTTCACGCCACCGCCGGCCATCCACATCGTGAAGCCGCCGGGGTTGTGGTCGCGGCCGCCGGTCTGTTCGGCCATCGGCGTGCGGCCGAATTCGCCGCCCCAGATCACCAGCGTCTCGTCGAGCAGGCCGCGTTGCTTCAGGTCCGTGAGGAGCGCGGCGATGGGTTTGTCCACGGAGCGGCAGAGGGCGCTGTGATTTTTTTCGAGCTGCGTGTGGCTGTCCCAGCCGCTGCCGGCGCCGCTGTAGAGCTGCACGAAACGCACGCCGTGCTCGACGAGGCGGCGCGCGAGCAGGCAGTTGCGGCCGAAGACGGCCGTCTCCTTTTCGTCGAGGCCGTAGAGCGTTTTCGTCGCGGCGGTTTCCTTGGAGAGATCGACGGTGCCGGGGGCCTCGGCCTGCATCCGGTAGGCGAGTTCGTAGCTGCGGATGCGGGCTTCGAGCTCGGTGTTGTCGGCGCGCGGGGCGGCGTGCGCGCGGTTGAGCGACGCGAGGAGGTCGAGCTTGTCGCGCTGACGCGCGTCATCGAGGCCCTTGGGCGTTTGCAGATTCCGGATCGGTGAGCCGGTCGCGCTGAACTCCACGCCTTGGTGCACGGCGGGCATGAAGCCCGTGCCCCAGTTGCGCACGCCGTTCACGACTTCCTTCTCGCTGTCCTTGATGACGACGAAGCCGGGGAGGTTTTTGTTTTCCGTGCCGAGGCCGTAGTCCACCCACGCGCCGAGCGAGGGGCGGCCGCCGAAGACGGAGCCGGTGTTCATCTGGCAGACGCCGCCGGCGTGGTTGATGCCGTCGGACACGCACGACTTGATCACCGCGAGATCGTCGGCGTG
>JBEANZ010000172.1:0-3810 GCA_041165185.1 Verrucomicrobiota bacterium
TCCCATGAGCGCTGATCTTTCTCTTCGATCTTTCTCTTTCTTCTTTCTCCGGTTCGAGAGCGCGATGCCCACGCGCACTCTCACGCTCACCAGCCCACGCCTCGGAGGAGAAAGATTAAGAGAAAGAGAAAAGAGAAAGATCCCGAACCAGCCGAGGGAGGGCCGCCTATGAGCGCCGCCCCCGCCCCCCTCCGCGATCTCGGCCTCGTCCGCCGCCTCCGCGACGAAGACGACGATGAGGAAATCCAAAAGCCCCTCGAGTGGTCGCTCATCCGCCGCCTCTTCACCTACGCCGCGCCCGTCCGGAAAAAACTCACCGCCCTCAGCGTGCTGACAGTCGTGCGCGCCGCGCAACTCCCCGCGCTCGTCTGGATTGCCACGCTCATCATCAAGGGCCCGATCACGCGCGGCGATTTTTCCGCCGTCCTCCTTGGCGTGCTCGCCTACGCGCTCCTCGCGATCACCACGGACGGCCTCTTCCATTTCCGCCAACGCTACGCGCTTGAGATCGGCGAGGCCGTCGTCAACGGCCTCCGCGCCGACATCTTCGCCAAGGTCCAGCGCCAGCCCCTCGGGTTTTTCCACCGCGTGAAAGTCGGCCGCATCATTGGCCGGCTCACGAGCGATGCGGAGGCCGTGCGCGTCGGCATCCAGGACGTGCTCTTCGTCAGCGCGATTCAGGCGGGGCAGATGGTGTTTTCCGCCGTCGTCATGGCGTGGTGCGACTGGGCGCTCTTCCTCGTCGTCCTCGCGCTCGCCCCCGTGCTCTGGATTATCAACCGCCACTTCCGCGTGAAACTCAGCCGCTACTCGCGCGCGGCGAGCGACAGCTTTTCGCGCATCACCGCCACGCTCGCCGAGTCCGTCAACGGCATCCGCGTCACGCAGGGCTTCGTGCGGCAGCAGACAAACTCCGGCCTCTTCCGCGATCTGCTCGCGGACCACTCGCGCTTCAGCGTCGCGCTCGCGCGCACCTCCGCGATCCTCACGCCGCTGCTCGAGCTCAACTCGCAGTTCTTCGTCGCCGTGCTCCTGCTCTTCGGCGGCTGGCGCGTGTTTCACAACCAGATGACCATCGGCGATCTGATCACGTTTTTCCTCCTCGCGAACCAGTTCTTCGCGCCCATCGCGATCATCGGCAACCAATACAACCAGTCGCTCATCGCGATGGCCGGCGCCGAGCGCGTCTTCCGCCTGATCGACGCGCCGCCGGACTGGATCGACGATCCGGCGGCGACCGCGCTCGTCGATCCGCGCGGCGGAAGCGAGGGGCGGCAGGAGACCGGAGACGGGCGACAGGAAAACAAAATCTCCGGCCCGCCGCCCGCCGCGCCGCGCGGCCTGCGCGTCGAATTTCGCGGCGTCACCTTCGGCTACGATCCCGCGCGCCCGGTGCTCCACGACGTGAGCTTCGTCGCCGAGCCCGGCCAGACCGTCGCGCTCGTCGGCCACACCGGCAGCGGCAAGAGCTCCATCATCAACCTCGCCGCGAAATTCTACCTGCCCACGCGCGGCGAGATCCTCCTCGACGGCCGCGAGATTCGCACCGTCACGAGCCACTCGCTCCACCGCCAGACCGGCACGGTGCCGCAACAAAATTTTCTCTTCAGCGGCACCGTGCTCGACAACATCCGCTTCGCGCAACCCGACGCCACCGAGGCCGAGGTCCGCGCCGCCACCGCGCAACTCGACTGCCTCGATCTCCTCGACGCGTTGCCGCGCGGCTTCGACACCGAAGTCGGCGAGCGCGGCGCCAACTTATCCGTCGGCCAGCGCCAGCTCGTGTGTTTCGCGCGCGCCTTTCTCGCCGATCCGCGGCTCGTGATTCTCGACGAGGCCACGAGCGCGATCGACGCGCTCACGGAGGCGCGGCTCCAGCGCGCGCTCGCCACGCTGCTGCGCGGCCGCACGGGCTTCGTCGTCGCGCACCGCCTCTCCACGATCCGCCACGCCGACCTCGTGCTCGTGCTCGATCAAGGCCGCGTGATCGAGCGCGGCGTGCACGCGGAATTGCTCGCGCACGGCGGCCACTACGCGGCGCTCTACCGGCAGTTCGTGCAGGTCGACGAGCGCGCGTGAGCGGTCCGACGCACCCGCTCGCCGATCCGGCACCCGCGTAAAAACCGCAGATTCTCCTCGGCAAACCGCGTTTCTTCCTCCTAAAACGGCCTTGCTTTCGAGGGAAAGCATCCTAAACCCAAAATCCACTATGGCCAAAAAACCTGCTCGTAAACCCAACGCCGCGTTCATGAAACCCGTCACGCCCGACGCCGCTCTCGCGGCCGTCGTGGGCTCGACCCCAGTCCCGCGCACGGAGCTCACCAAGAAGCTCTGGGCCTACATCAAGAAAAACAAGCTGCAGGACGCCAAGGTCCGCACGCAGATCAACGCGGATGCCGCGCTGAAGGTCGTCTTCGGCGGCAAGGCGAAGGTCTCGATGTTCGAGATGACGAAGCTCGTCTCGCAGCACGTTTCCTAAACCGGAACCCGTTTCCGCTACAAACGCCGCGAGTTCGCTCGCGGCGTTTTTTTTGCGTCCGAATCCCGCCGCGCGCGCCTTCGGGATTGCGCGTCCCCGCGCCGCCGCCTTGAGTCCCGCCACGTCCCCATGCTGGATCGCCTGACCAAGCCGCACATCGTCGCCCTCTGGATCGTCGTCGGCCTCGCGGGGCTCGCGGCGGGCGCGCTCGGCTGGCAACGCACCCGCGGCACCATCCTCGGCGATCTCATGGACGACGCCACGCGCTGCGCCGCCGCCTTCGATCCGGCGACGCTCACGCAGCTCGCCGGCGCCCGCGCCGACCAGACCGGCCCCGTTTACGCGGCCGTCAAGAACCGCCTCATGCGCCTCGGCGCGGTCAATCCCCGGGTGCGTTTCGTTTATCTGTTCCGCCCCGTCCCCGCGACCGGCAAGGTGATTTTCCTCGCGGACTCCGCGCCGCCGGGCGCCAAGGACGAGAGCCTGCCCGGCGACGACTACCCGCAGGCGCTCCAGTCCCCCGGCCTCCAGCAAATCATCCGCACCGGCCTCCCCGCCACCGAGGGCCCGCTCGCCGACAACTTCGGCACCTGGGTCACGGGTTACGCGGTCGTCGGCGTCGCGCCCGGCGCCGACAGCGCCACCACGCGCCCCGACATTCTCGGCCTCGATCTCGACGCCGCCGACTGGACGCGCTCGCTGTGGTTCTCCGCCGTGCAGTGGACCGTGCTCGTCTGGCTGCTCACCGGCTTGCCGCTCGCGGCGCTTCAAGTCGCCCGGCGCACCCGCGAACAACGCGACGCCATCCGCAACCTCTCCGAAGCGATGGAGCAAAGCCACTCCGCCCTCATGATCGTCGATCTCGACGGCCTCATCGAATACGCCAACCGCGGCCTCGCCACGCAGATGGGTTATTCCCGCCGCGAACTCATCGGCCGCGACTGGCGCGATTTCCGCGTCGAGGATACCCCCATCGAGGTCCTCGCCACCCTCGCCGCCACCGTCCGTTCCGGCCGGGCGTGGGAAGGCGAATGGTTCAACCGCCGCAAGGATGGCGCCATCTACCCGGTCCGCGGCATCGTCTCGCCCGTCAAGGACCGCGCCGGCCAGCTCGCCTGTTTCATCGCCGTCTTCGAAGATGCCACCGACGCCAAGCGCCGTGAGGCCGAGCTGCGCGACGCCCGCGACCTCGCCCAGTCCGCCGACCGCGCGAAGAGCCAGTTCCTCGCCACGATGAGCCACGAGATCCGCACGCCGCTCAATGGCATCGTCGGCTTCACCAACCTCCTCCTCGATACCGCGCTCACCTCGGACCAACGTGAGTTTGCCGA
>JBEANZ010000173.1:0-2552 GCA_041165185.1 Verrucomicrobiota bacterium
CACGCCCACCGCGCTCCCGTGGAGCACGAGATCGTCGCGCTGGTGGAGCAGCGCACCGAGCACCGGCCCGAGCAGAAACGCCCGCACATCCTCCTCGTGCACGCCCGCCTCCGGCGCGATCACGACGCTGCGCCCCTCGCTCACGAGAAATCGCGCCACGCCGTCGACGCGCAGGAGCAACTGGTCCGCCGTCGCCTGAAAACGCAGCCCGCTGGACTGCGCGCCCGGCAAGTCGAGCGGCACCTCGCCGTGCGTCACCTCCACGTCGGGCGCCGCCGTCGTCGTCGCGGGTGCGAGCAATTCGGGCAGCGGGAAACACGAGCGAATCGTGAGCCCGAAGGCCTGGTGAAACGTGGCGTGGGCCAAACTCATTTCGCGCAGTAGCGCACGCGGCGCGGCGGGCCGTCAAGGTCGTGGACGAGGCGTCCCGCCTTGTGTTTGAAGAAACGCGCCGCAGGGCGCCGCCGTGGCGCGCGTGGAAGCCACGTCCGTCGCCGCGGCGATTTTTTCCGCGACACCCGCGCGCCGCCCCGCCACGGTGCGCGCCCGTGCTCGCCCGTCTCAAACCCGCGCTCCGCCCTTTCCGCCTCTACCGTGCGGCGCGCTTCGGCTGGCACTTCGCGACCGACCCCGTTTTCCGCCGCGACCACGTGTTGCTCTGGCGGCGGCCGAAAAATCTCTTTCAACACCGCTCCATCACGCTGCCGGATCGTTATCCTGTCATCTTCGACTTTGTGCAGCGGCAGCTCGGGGCGAGCGCGGACCTTCGGCTGCTGTCGTTCGGCTGCGCGATGGGCGACGAGGTGTTTTCCCTGCGCGGCCTGTTTCCCCGGGCCGCGATCAAGGGCATCGATATCAACCCGGCCAACATCGCCGCCGCCCGGGCGCGGCAGCGCGCCGCCGGCGCCGCGTCGGACTCGTCGATCGTGTTTGAGTGTGGCGGGACGGTCGCCGCCGAGCCGTCGGCGCACTACGACGCCGTTTTTTGCATGGCGGTTTTTGTCCGCTGGCAAATCAAGACCGACCCCAACGTGAAAACCTGCGCCCCCCACCTGCGGTTCGCCGACTACGAGGCAGCCGTCACCGATCTCGCGCGCACGGTGCGCCCCGGCGGATTGCTCGTGCTGCGCTACTCGATGTTCCGCTTCGCCGACACGGCGATCGCGCGGGAATTTCGCCCGGTGCTGAGCGTGCCGATGCTCGCGACGTTGTTCACCCCGCGCTTCGACCGCCATGATCTCCGCGTGCCCGACGAGACATCGGAACAGGCCGTGTTCCAAAAAAACTAGCGCGTCTTCCCCGTGGCGACAGACCCCTCGGTGAGCCCACCTTTCCCGTCACTTCGCCGTTCGCCCGGTCCGGCTCCGCTCTGGTGGATCGCGAGCGCCGCGGTGATGGCCACGGCGGTGGGTTTCACGAGCACGCTGCGCGATTATTTTCTCGGCGACGACTTCGCCTACGTCGGTCGCTATTGGGATTTTCCGTTCGCCGCCTGGCCACGGCTATTTGTCGGTGATTGGGCCGGGGGTCTGTGGTCGGCTCGCCTCAACGAACTCCGCCCATTCAACGCGCTCCTCTTCATGATCGACGGACGGCTCTGGGGCGTAAATCCGCTCGGCTTCCATCTCACCAACCTGCTGCTCCACGCCGGCTGCGCGACGTTGGTCGGCGTGTTGGCGTTGCGGGTGACGGGCCGGTCGCTCGGGGGCGCGTTGTTGGCGACGGTGTTGTTCGCGGTGCATCCGGTGCACGCCACGGCCGTCACGTGGATCTGCGGGCGCGTGGATCTGCTCGCCACGGGGTTGGCGCTGGCGGCGTTGCTCGCGTTTCTCCGCGACCGCGATGAGCGTCCGGGAGAAACGCGTTTCCTCTGGCTCCTCGCCGTGGCCTTCGCCGGATTGCTGTGGACGAAGGAGGTCGGCTTCACATTTCCCGCGCTGCTGATCGCCGCCGACACGATCCTCCTGGGCCGGCTCGCGCGCTGGCGGGAGTGGCGGACGTGGCGGCCCTACGTGGTCGTGGCGGCGGTGTTCGCGGTCTACCTGGCGTGTCGCGGGATCGCGTTTGGCGTCGCCGGTCCGAGCGGCGTGGGCGCCGGGCTGCCCGATGTGACGCGCGGGGCTTTTTTCGCGGAGTTTTTCCAACGGGAGTTTTCCTACGCGGCCTATTTGGCGCCCCCGACCCAACCGTGGCTGCGCGCCTGGCGCGACGCGGGCTTTGCGCTGGAGGGACGATCGCTGGCGCGCCTCGGGCTGCTCGCGACCGGCGTCATCGTGCTGGCGGGAGCCGTCGCGCTCTCGTGCCGCGGCGCGCGCGCCCAGGTGGACCGGCGCGCGCTGGGGTTTTTCGGCGCGGCCTGGTTTCTCATCGCGACGACTCCGCTGATGGTCACCTATTTTTCACCGCGTCACCTCTACCCCGCGACCGTCGGAGTAGCGGTAGTGGTCGCGCTGCTCATCCGCGGCCTGTTACGCACGCGCGTCGCGTTTGCGCTCGGCGCGTGTGCGCTGGCGGCGCTGTTTGCGGGGCAACTTTTCCGCGCCCTCGCGCCG
>JBEANZ010000174.1:0-4001 GCA_041165185.1 Verrucomicrobiota bacterium
GAAAATGGTCGCGGAGCTGCGGAAGAACGGCGTGGAGCTGCGGAAAAAAGTCCTGGTCGAGCGCGTGCTCATCGAGGAGCGCGATGGGCGCAAGGTCGCCTGCGGCATCGTCGCGAGCAACGGCCGGGTGATCCGCGCCAAGGCCGTCCTTTCCAACGCCAACATCCACAACACGGTCTTTCGGCTGGCGGGCGCGGGGAATTTTTCGCCGGAGTTTGTCGATCAGGCGAGAGCTGTGCGGCTCAACTCGAGCTCGTGTCAGGTCTACCTCGGCATCCGCAAGGGCGAATCGATTCCGCACATCGGCGACCTCGTGTTCACCTCGGAAGCCCCCGCCTACAGCAACCGCGAGCTGACCGACCTGCACACGACGAGCCGGACGTTTTCGGTGTATTACCCCGACACCCGCCCGGGCTCGGGTCGCTACACGGTGGTGGCGTCGCTCAACGGCCGGCACGCCGACTGGCAGGCGATGGACGAGCCGACCTACGAGCGGGAGAAGCAACGCCTCATCGACGAGGCGATCGCGGCGCTGGAGAAATTCATCCCCGGCGTCGGCGCGAAGATAGATTGGAAGGAAGCGGCGACGCCGCGCACGATCGAGCGCTACACGACGCATGCGACGGGCACCTCGTTTGGCACGAAGTTCGAGGGACTGCCGGTGTCGATGAATTTGTCGGACGCACTGCCGGGCCTCTACCACGCGGGCTCGGTGGGCATCATCATGTCGGGCTGGCTCGGCACGATTAACTACGGCGTGATCACCGCCAACAAGATCGACAAGGCGCTGTTTGCGCTGAAACGTCCCGCGACCGCCTGAGTTTCCATGCCGCCTGTCACCGACCTCATCCCGCACCGCCCGCCGTTCCTGTTTGTCGACGAAATCGTCTCGGAGTCCGGCGACACGCTCGTCGCGAAACGCACATGGCGCGCCGACGAGGATTTCTACAAGGGCCACTATCCGGGCGCGCCGATCACGCCGGGCGTGCTGCTGTGCGAGGCGGTGTTTCAGGCGGGCGGGCTGTTGCTGGCGCGGCAGGCGCAAGCAACGGGCGCGAAGCCCGGCGAAGGCGTCCCGATCCTCGCGAAAGTTTCCGACGTGCGCTTTCGGACGCCGGTGTATCCCGGCGACTCGATTTTGATCGAGGTCGTGAAGAAGGAGGCGCTGGGGGGATTCACGATGATGAGCGGCGCGGTGAAAAAGGCGGACGGCGCACGCGTGTTGTCGCTGAGTTTTTCCGTGGCGTGGAAATTGCCGGAACGGTAATCGGGCGCGTCACCATGGCGGATTTTCTTCAACTCGGCGGAAAGACGTTCCTCGTGTTCGGCGTCGCCAATCGCCGGAGCGTCGCATGGGGCGTCGCGAAAGCGCTGGAGGAGCAGGGGGCGCGCGTGGTGTTCAGCGTGCGCTCGGAGGCGCGGCGGAAATCGGTCGAGGCGTTGCTGGCCGGGCGGCCGGTGTTCGTGTGCGACGTCGAGGACGAGGGCGCGGCGGCGCGGCTCGCGGCGGAGGTGGCGGCGGCGGGACACGCCCCGCTCCACGGCCTCGTGCACTCGATCGCGTTTGCGAACTACGCGGAGGGCTTCAAGGCGTTTCACGAGACGAAGCGCGCGGACTTCTTGCAGGCGACGGCGGTCTCGGCGTTTTCCCTCGTGGAGATCGCGCGGGCCTTCAAGCCGCACCTCGCGCCAACGGCGTCCGTCGTGACGATCGGGATTTCGTCGCTGCTCGTGACGCCCGACAACTACGGCTACATGGGGCCGGTGAAGGCGGCGCTGGAGTCGAGCGTGCGGTTCCTCGCGAAATCGTTCAGCGCGGATTCGGCGGTGCGGTTCAACGCGATCGGCGCGGGCCCGCTCAAGACAAGCGCGTCGGCCGGGATCCCCGGCTATCTGGAGAGCTATCTCTTCGCGGAAAAGCTGACGTTTCGGAGAAAAAATCTGGAGACAGCAGAGGTCGCGAACGCCGTGCTTTTTCTCCTGAGCGAGCGCAGCAGCGGCGTGAACGGCACGACGCTCGTCGTCGACGCGGGGCTGGGGTCGAACTATTTCGACAAGGAAATCATCCGGCTCGCCATGCGGCCTGAGGCGGCGCCCCGGGAAAACCCAAATCCCAAAGCGCCAAACGCCAAATGAGTTTCCGACGTTTGAGAGTTTTCGGGAATGGGACCTTTGGCGTTTGGGCTTTTTCGAATGAAATTTGAGCACGTGTGCATCGAGTCGCTCGCCACGGCGTGGCCGGAGGAGATCTGGACTTCCGCGCACATCGAGGAGCGGCTGCGGCCGCTTTATGAACGACTGAAATTGCCCGCGGGACGGCTGGAGTTGATGACCGGGATTCGCGAGCGGCGGATGTGGCCCGCGGGCACGCGGCCGTCGGACGCAAGCGCGGCGGCGGGCCGCGCGGTGCTCGCGAAGTCGGGACTCGCGGCCGAGTCGGTCGAGCTGTTCATCCACGCGGCGGTCAGTCGCGACATGCTGGAGCCGGCGACGGCGTCGTTTGCTCACGCGAAAATCGGGTTGCCCGCGACGGCGCAGATTTTTGACGTGTCGAACGCGTGTCTGGGTTTCCTAAATTCGCTCACGCTCGCCGCCGCGATGATCGAGGCGGGTCAAATTCGGTGCGCGATGGTGGTCGCGGGGGAAAACGGCCGGCCGCTCGTCGAGCAGACGCTGCGCACGCTGCTCGAAAGGCCGCTCTCGCGAAACGAAATCAAACCGTATTTCGCCAACCTCACGATCGGGTCGGGCGCGGTGGCGGCGATGGTGTGTCATCGCTCGCTCGTGCGCGGGCGCACGCATCGGCTGCTCGGAGGAGTGGCGCGCGCGGCGACGGAGCACAGCGCCCTCTGTCAGGGCGACACGCACGGCGCCGACGCGCTCGCGATGCAGACCGATTCGGAACAACTGCTGGCGGCGGGCGTCGGGCTCGCGCAGGAGACGTGGGGGGCGTTCACGGCGGGGCAGGGGAGCGAGTTTGACCGGCTGATTTGCCATCAAGTCGGCAGCACGCATCGGCGGAAACTCTACGAGACGCTCGGCCTCGATCTCGCGAGGGATTTTTCCACGTTCGAGAATTTTGGTAACACCGGCTCGGTCGCGCTGCCGGCCACGCTCGCGATGGCCGTCGAGGCCGGCGCGGTGCGGGAAGGCCATCGCGTGGCGCTGCTCGGGATAGGGAGCGGGTTGAACTGCCTCATGCTCGCACTCGAATGGTAACGCCACCGCAGATTCCCGGCTGGCTCGCGGCGCTCTATCCGTTTGCGCCGAAAAATTTCCGCACGCCGCGCGGCGCACGGATGAGTTTTCTCGACGAGGGTCCGCGTGCCGACGAGGTCGTGCTGATGCTGCACGGCAACCCGACGTGGTCGTTTTATTACCGCGAACTCGTGCGCGTGTTGGCGCCGACGCTGCGGTGCGTAGCACCGGATCACATCGGCATGGGGTTGTCGGAGAAGCCGCAGGACTACGACTACACCTTGGCCACGCGGATCGCCGACATCGAGGCGCTCGTCGCGTCGCTAGGCGTGAAGCGCGTGCATCTGGTGGTGCACGATTGGGGCGGCGCGATCGGGTTTGGGTTCGCGGCGCGGCACCCGGAAATGATTGGGCGGATCGTGGTGTTGAACACGGGGGCGTTTGCCTCGAAGCGAATTCCGCGACGGATTGCGTTGTGCAAGTTGGCGGGCGTCGGGCCGCTGCTGGTGCGCGGGGTCAACGGGTTCGCGAGGCCGGCGACCTGGATGGCGATGCACCGGCGCGCTCTGCGCGCCGACGAGAAGCGCGCGTATCTTTTCCCCTATGATTCGTGGGCGAACCGGGTGGCGGTGAGCGCGTTCGTGCGGGACATTCCGCTGGACGCGGAGCACCGGAGCTGGGCGACATTGGCGGAGGTGGAGCGAGGATTGGGGCGGTTTCGCGATCGGCCCGCATTGATCGCGTGGGGCGGAAAAGATTTTTGTTTTGAGGAGAGTTTTCTGGCGCGGTGGCGAGTCGAGCTG
>JBEANZ010000175.1:0-6470 GCA_041165185.1 Verrucomicrobiota bacterium
TTGGCCGTGCGGGTAGCGGGCGACGGCAGAGGCGAGTTCGCGTCCGCGCAGATCGACGAGCAGCGCCCGCACGCTCTCGGTGCCGAAGTCGAGGCCGAGGGAAACGTTCATCGCGTCGAAAAAGGCGGCGGCCGCGCTCAGAGTTTCGCCGGGTCGAGCACGACGTGGCGGATCTTTTCGTGCTTCCACGTGTAGGTGATGTGGACGCGGCCGTCGCGCGCCTGAATCACGGCGGGGTAGGAGTATTCGCCCGTGGCGGTCTCGAGATCGAGCGCGTGCGTCCACTCCGCGCCGTCGCGCGAGAGCGCGACGCTCAGCGGCGTGCGGCCCTTCGGCGTGTTGTTAAACACGATCAGGTGGCGGCCGTCGGCGAGCGTGAGCGCGTCGGTGCCGGCGCTGGGATTCGGGAGCGCGGTGAGCGTCATCGCGCCCCACGTGCGCCCGGCGTCGGGCGACGTGATTGAGAAAACCTTGCCTTGGCGCGTGCGGCCGACGGCCTGGATTTTTTCGCCGCCGAGAAACAGGAGGCTCGGCTGGATCGCGCCGATGTCGCGGCCGTCGTTGACGAACGGCGTCTTGGTCCACGTCGCGCCGTCGTCGGTGCTGCGCTCGAAGTAAACGCGCCAGAGGTTGGCGCGGTCGTTGGTCTCGTCGCTCGTGGGCGAGAGGATGGTGCCGTGGGGGAGTTGCACGGGCTTGTTTTTGATCGGGCCGAAAATGCCGTCGGGCAGGCGGCGGCGATTGGTCCACGTCGCGCCGCCGTCGGTCGAGGAGAGCACTTCGCCCCACCAGGAACTCGGACTCGGGCCGACCTTGAAGAACAGAAGCAGCGGGCCGGTGCGAGGTTGGAAGAGGACGGGATTCCACGTGGGCACGCGGGGCTCGCCGGGACGTTCGCCGGTGGCGACCTCGACGGGCGCGGACCACGCGGCGCCGTCGTGGCGCGCGACCCAGATGCCGACGTCGGGGTGTTTTTCGCGCGTGCCGCCAAACCACGCGGCGACGAATTTCCCCGGCGCGGCCTCGACGATCGTCGAGGCGTGGCAGGAGGGGAACGGGGCGCGCTCGTAGAGGAACTCGCCGCGCACGACCGCCGGGTGGTCGGCGGCACGGAGGGCAGGCGTGAACGCGGGCGCGAGAAGGGTGAGCGAGAGGAGACGGGCGAGGGGGCGGAGGGGCATGGAAGTGGAACGTGGGGCCGGGCGGGGAGGGGGTCGGGGCTTGCGGGTGGTTTCGGGAATTTGAGTTGAGGCGGGGATTTGCGGCGCGGCGGAGGGCGGGTCGGAGACCCTGCCCTACTTTTTCGGAGCGGGCTGCGACAGGCGATAGAGGAAGCCGTCTTCCGCGCCGATGAGGAGTTCGCGCGTGGCGGCGAAATACGTGGGCTTGGTCGCATGGCCGGCGAGGACGTGCGTGCTCACCGGGCCTTCGTCACGGAAACGCGTGCGGCCCTCGGCGTCGCGACCGAGGTTGCGGAAGAAATTCACGTTGGGCGCGCTGTTGAGCAGGAGGTCCGGCTTTCCGTCGCCGTCCCAATCGACGATGCAAAACGTGCGGCGGCCGCCGCGGCCGAAGACGCCGTCGTTGAGGCGGAGGAGACCGGAGGTGTTGTTCGTGGGCTTGCCGTTCGAGTCGAAACTGCTCGCGCCCTCGCTCCAGAAAACGCGCTGCGGCGGGAGCAGCTCGAGTTTTCCGTCCGCGCCGCGCCGGCGTTCATAGAGCGCGAGGTAGCCCTCGGCGTCGGACATCACGAGGTCCATGAGGCCGTCGCCGTTCCAGTCGATCATCTGCGGCGTGGTGCGCCATTGGGAGACGAGTTCGTTGGCCTTGGGCTTCCACCAATTCCACGCGGGCGAGCGGGGCGGGGGCGCCCCGGCTCCAGCGAACGGGGCGACTTCGACGGGCTGCGCGGCGGCGAGCTTGGGCGCGGCGCGCGTGCCGATGTTTTTATACCAAACGACTTTTCCCCAGATGCCGTTGGTCATGAGATCGGGCAGGCCGTCGCCGTCCCAATCGGCCACGCTGAGGATCGAGTAGCCCCACTTCGCCTCGGCGGGACCTTGGATGGAGCCGTTGGGGCCGGCTTGCTCGCGGATGAGCTGCCCGCCCGCGCTGAGATAGCGCGGCGCGGCCCAGCGCGTGGGCGTGCCGCCGAGATTCTCGATCCACGCGATGTAGCCGGCGGAATTTCCCACGATGAGGTCCTCGTCGCCGTCGCCGTCCCAGTCGAAGGCGTAGGGCGTGCAGAGCGCGCCGAATTTCACGTCGGCGGCGAACTGGCGGAAATAACGCGGCGGCAAAAACTGCGGCATCCCGTCGACGACGGCGCCGGTGTTTTCCAAGAACGCCACGCGGCCATCTTCGTCGCCACAGACGATGTCGAGTTTGCCGTCGCCGTTGAAGTCCACGGCCGTCGGCGTGATCATGCAGAGGTCCATGTGGAGGCGCTGGCCGGCGCGCGTGAGCGCGCGGCCGACGGCGTAGCGGGGCGCGGTGCGCGTGCCGGTGTTTTCGTAGAACGTGAAGCCGTCGCGAAACTCGCCGCAGATGAGATCGAGTTTTCCGGTGCCGCGAAAATCGCCCCACATCGGCGAAGGCATGCCGTAGGGATCGACGTCGGCGCCGCCGGCTTGCACGCGCACGGGCGCGGCGTAGGCGGGCTGGGTGGTGGTGCCGGTGTTGCGGAGCAGGTAAACGTAGCCGCGGAGTTTGCCGCGCGTCCACTCGCCCTGCGCGTTGAACGCCGCCTCGCCGCCGTTGAGCGCGCCGAAGTCGCCCCAGAAGTCGATGCCCACGGTCACGTCGAGCGCGCCGTCGCCGTCGTAGTCCACGAGCTGCCACTGGTTTTGGCGGATGCTGCCGGGCTCGGTGTGGATTTTTTCGGGCACGGCGAGCTTGGCCGGTTTCGTGAACTGCGACTTCCGGAAATCGGGAAACGTGCTGCCGCGAAAATCGTAGGTCTCCTGGCCGGCGGGTTTCGCGGACGCGGTGGCGGTGACGACCGGTTGGCCCGTCACGTAGGAGATGCCGACGGAGGGCGCGGATTTGCCGACGAGCACGGCGGGCTTGAAGATGGGGAGCTTGGTCTGCGGATCGACTTGGCCGGAGTTTTCGAAGAACCAGGTGCCGTTGTAGGGTTTGTCGGTGCAGACGACGACGAGGTCCATGAGGCCGTCGCCGTTGTAGTCCATCGGCAGCGGCCACGCCCAGAGCCCGACGCCGAGATCGACGAGGGTGCCGGGGTTGTGGTAGGCGAGGCGGGGGAGGGTGCCCTCGGCGGTGGAGGAGCGCCGGTTTCCGACCGAGGTGGGCTCGGCCGCCGAGGCGAGCAACGCGGCCGAAAGGAGCAGCGTGGAAGAGGCGTGGAATAGTTTCATCGCGGAGCAGTATTGCTGGAGTTGAAGAGGGCGGGTCGGAGACCCTGCCCTACTTTTTCAGAAGCGGCCGTTGACGCCGACGGTCCAGGTGACGCCGTTGAGAATCGTGCGCTCCATTTGCGAGGTGACGTAGCGGTAGAATTGCTGCGGCTCGTTGGTGACGTTGGCGATGTCGCACGTGAGCTGGAGATTCGGGCGGAGCTGGTAGGAGAAGCCGAGGTCGGTGACGGTGCGCGCGAAGCGGAACTGGCTGCGCTGGGGCGTGGTGACGCCGCCGAAGGCGTTGAGGTAGCGGCCGTGATAGTTGGTGCGCACGCGGACGCCGAGGGCCTGGTAGCGCCAGCCGAGGTTGAGATTGCCGGTCTGCGGGATGAAGCCCGCGACCTGATTCGACGCGAGGTAGGTCGTGCCGGCGAAGACGCCATGCGTCCGGAGGTAGGTGTAGTTCGCCGCGAACGAGAGCGTTCGCAGAACGCCGGGAAGAAACGTGAACTGCTGCTGGTAGCTGGCCTCCCAGCCGTTGACGGTCGCGCTGCCGGCGTTGGCGCTGGTGAAGATTTGGTAGTCGAAATAGTCGCCGTTGTAGCCGTTGGCGGCGCCAGCGGGCACGCGGCCGCCGTCGATGTTGTTCACGATGTAGTCGCGGATGTCCTTGCGGAACCAGCCGACGGAGAGGTTGCCGACGGGCTCGAAGTAATACTCGAGGGTGGCGTCCCACTCCTTGGCGTATTGGGGCTTCAGCGCGGGATTGTTGATCACGAGGGTCTTCGTGGTGTCGTTGGGCGTCTCGCTGGGGAACAGGTTCGCGAACGGCGCGCGGCCGAAGCTCGTCGACCACGAGGTGCGGGCCTTGAGGTTTTGGGTGAGGTCGTAGCTGAGGTGGACGCTGGGGAAATTGTCGTCGTAGCGGCCGCGGATGGTTTTGCCGTTGGCCGCGTAGTCGCGCTGCGCGGAGCCGGCGGGGTCGGCGGTTTGTTGCGCGGCAGTGCTGAGGGTGTGCGCGCGGACGTAGCCGAACGCATCGACGTCGGTCTTTTCCTTGCGCACGCCGCCGAGAAAGCCGAAGCGGCCGAGCTTGCCCTGCGTCATCGCGTAGAGCGCGGTCGCGGTCTCCTTCAGTTCGCGCGTGTTGATGAATTTCTGGGATTCGCGGAAATAATTGTCCTCGGTCCAGAGCGCGGGATCGACGTTGCCGGCGTTGATGAACGAGGCGGTCTCGAACATCGCGGGGCGGTAGCCGGTGCGCTCGCTCATCCACGTGACGAGCGACGGATCGGCCGCGATGGGCCGGGTGCCGCCGGCGTAATTCCAGCGGCGGTCGTTGTTTGTGACGCCGGAGTTCTGCTCGCGGCGATCAAAGCCGGCCTTGAGCGAGACGCGGCCCTCGACAGGGAGCAGGTAGCTCGCATTGCCGCGGAGGTCCTTGACCTTCGAGATGCGGGTGTTGTTGCGCGCGGTGAGCGGGCCGTTGGGGCGGTAGTTCGCGATGTTGGCGATGTCGGGACCGCCGGTCTGGGTGAACGTCGGGTAGCGGTCGTCCTTGCTACGGTCGAGGCGCCAGCCGACGCCGGGGTTGTCCAGTGTGAGCGTGCCGCCGCTCGCGACCCCGAGGTGCGGGGTCGCCTGGCTGTAGCTCGCGGTCCAGTCGGCCTTCCAGCGATCCCACTCGTGCTGGCCGCCGAGATCGACGGCGCGGGTGCGGTTGAAAAAGGAGAACATCGTCTCGTTCACGCGCACGATGGAGCCGGCGAGCGCGCGAGCCTCGGTGATGAACGGATTCGCGTTGGGGAGAATTGTGTTGGCGCCCGTGGGATTGCCGGCGGCGTCGAGGGTGGCGACGGTCTGCGCGGTGAGCGCGGTGACCTCGTAGAGGCGGTTGAAGGGCTCGAAGGCGTCGTTGTAAATCGTGTTGAGCGAGAGGCGCGTGGTGGGCGAGACGCGGAAGTCGACCTTGGCGTTCACGCTCGCCTGCTTGCGGTTGTTGAAAAAATCCTGGTTCGCCCAGGTGTAGAGGTAGGCGGGCTGGTTCGGGACGTTGATGAAATCGCGGATGGTGCGGAAGCCGCCGGCGACGTTCTCGCTGTAGAAATAGTTGAGCGCGACGCCGAGGTTGCGCTCGCCGCCAGCGACATCGAACACCTCTTGGTAGGAGGCGTTGAGCAACGGATGCGCCGGGTGATCGCGGCGGAGTTTCACCTGGTCGGTGAACGACGGGGCGACGCGCGTGGAGAAACTGTAGGTCAGGCGGCGCTTCTCCTTCATCGACAGCGGCGAGCGCGTGACGAGGTTGACCGTGCCGCCGAGCGAGTCGGCGGTCTTGTCGGGCGTGTGGCCCTTGATGACCTCGAGCTGTTCGAACATCGCGCCCGTCATCGAGTGCGTCTGGAACTGGCGGCTGAGATTCGCGGTGCTCGCGATGAGACCGCCGTCGACGGTGACGCGGTTGTTGGCCGCGCCCTGTCCGCGCACGATGAGGCCGGTGACGTTGCCCTCGTCGTCGAGACCGGCCGCCACGCCGGGGAGGCGGATAGCGAGCTCGCCGGCGGACATGTTGGGAAGATTGCCGAACGAATCCATCGCGACGACGTTCTTCACGTTGTCGGCGTTGCGCTGCGCGGTGATCGCGGCGGCGCCGCCTTCGCGCGGACCGGAGACGACAAACTTGTCGAGCTTGTAGACGCCGGAACTCAACTCGAAGTCCCGCACGGTCCGCTGGCCCGCCGTCACGGTCACCGACGCGCGCGCGGGGTCGAGGCCGGTGTAGGTGGCGACGAGTTCATGGGTGCCGGGCGGGAGTTCGCCGAGGACGTAGCGGCCGGTGGAGTCGGCCAGCGCGGTGCGGCCGAGCGCGGGGAGCTCGACGCGCGCGCCTTGGAGGAGATTGCCGGTGGCGGAGTTGTTGACGGTGCCGCTGACGACGGCGGAGTCTGCGGCGCGCGCGGATGCGGCGCCCAGCGCGAGGAGCACCGCGAGGCCACGGAGCCACATCGACGGTGCGCAACCGACCAAGCGGAGAACACGAGGGAGACACGGGGACGTTTTCTTGGGGGTTGGGGGTGGACCGAGGGGTGGAGCGGAGGCGCGGTCGGAACG
>JBEANZ010000176.1:0-3706 GCA_041165185.1 Verrucomicrobiota bacterium
ACGGCGCGGACCAGCACCGGCCGCGACGTTTTCCCGCCGACGACGAATCCCGCCGCGAGGCTGTCGCCCGCGTCGATTTGTTTCAGCACCGAGACGTTGACCAACCGGGGCGTCGCGGCGCGAAAGGCGGTCGCGGGTGTGGCGTCGTAGAGTTCCGCGATGACGGCGCCCGTGGTGCCGTCGCCCCCGCTCACGCGCACGCCAAACGCGCGGGCCTGCGCCGCGACTTCAGGCGCAAACCCGAGGGCCGCATCGCGCGAGCCCGCGGGCCCGAACGCAAACGCGCCCACCTGCGCCGCGAGCGCGGTGAGCGCGGGCGTGTCGCCCCAGTTGTCGTTGGCCGCGACGATCGCGGTGTCGGCGAGCACTTCCAGTTTCGGGTCGGCCAGCACGCCGGCGACCCCGAAGGCCGCGAGGGTGGGCCCCACCGCGCGGATCAGCAGCGGCTTCGCGCCCACCGTGCCGGCGCCACCCACCACCACGCCCACGGTGAACGATGGATCGCGCGCGGTGACTTGCGTGAAGATCGAGAGGTTGATCAGGCGGCCGGGATTGAGCGCCTCGACGGTGAGCGTCGCGGCCGTGCTGGTGACGGTGCCGGTGGAATTGGTGGCGGTAAACGTGTAGCTGCCGGCGTGAGCACCGGTGATTTCACTCAACGTCAACGCGGCCGCGGTGGCGCCGGGGATTTCCGCGCCGTCTTTTTTCCATTGGAGGCGCGGGGCCGGCACGCCGACCGCCTCGGCTTTCAGCGTGACGAATTCGCCGGGCGACACCGTATGGCTCAGCGGATGCAGCGTGATGAGCGGCACGGCGGGCGCGGGGTTGACCGTGAGCGTGGCGGGCGCGCTGCTGACGGTGCCCGCGGAATTTGAGGCGACGACGATATAGGCGCCGGCGTCGGCCGCCTGCACGTTGCCCAATGTGAGGGTCGAGCCGACGGCGCCCGCGATCGGGGCGCCGTCATTACGCCACGGGTGGGTAGGCGCGGGAAAGCCGTTTGCGACGACGGAAAACGTCACGCTCCCGCCGGCCGTCACCGTGCGATCCGCCGGCGGCGCGAGGACGAAGGGGGCGACGTTGGCGGGGGTGACGGTGAGCGTGGCGACCGCGCTGGTCGCGGTGCCGGCGGAGTTCGTGGCGACGACGGTGTAGTTGCCGGCGTCGGCGAGTTGCGCGTTGCCGAGCACGAGGGCGGACGCGGTGGCGCCGGGGAGATTCGCGCCGTCTTTCCGCCACTGCAACGCGGGAGCGGGCGTGCCGCTGGCGACGACGGAAAACGTCACGCTGCCACCGACGGTCACGGTCTGGCCCTGCGGCGAACTCGCAATCGCGGGCGGCACGGTGCTCCCCGTGCCGCCCGATCCACCCGTGCCGCCCGCCACCACAATGGTGTAGCCAAACGTGCCCGGCGATATACCGACCTGGCCGGCATATTCCCACGCCTGGAACGTCAGGCTATAGGTGCCGGCCACGGTCGGCGTGCCGCTGAGCGTGAGCGAGACCGCGTTGAGGTTGATCGGGGTGGGGCCGGCGCGGCCGGAGATGGTCAGGCCGGGCGGCAGCGAGCCGGTCACGCGCCACGAGTTCGGCGGCACGGGCGTGCCGGTGAGCGCAAACGCGGCGGACGCCGGCGTGCCCACCGTGGCGTTGAGCGTGCCGGCGGGGCTGCTGACGTATTGCGTCGCGCCGGCGAGGGTGTGCAGGGCGCCGAGCGAGGCGCACGCCGCGAGGGCGGTTCTCACGGCGGCGACCGCCGGGGCGTTCACCGCCGCGGCCAAACGCGCCACGGGCGCGCGGTGCAGGAGCGCGAGCAACGCCAAGCCGGCGCCGTGCACGCGGAATGTGCGGAACGCGAATCGGGCAACCAAGTGCATGCACATTGGGATGCGGCCAGCGCCGGAATATTCCGCAGCGTCAGGCGGGCGTCTCCCGCGCCCGCCCATCCGCGTGCGGCAGCAGCCGCGACGGACGCCCCGGTGGCTCGGGTGCCAGAGGCGTCCGGCCGGCGGGTGCGGCGGAGGGCGAGGTTTTCGCCCGCTCAGCCACGGGCGGACGATCGGCCGCAGAGCCCGAACGAATCAGTCGAGAGCCAGCGCCGAGCGCTGAGCCGGAACGATGCGGTGGAACCGCGAATGGACGCGAATCGACGCGAATAAAAATCAAGACTCCGGCGGTCCGCACCAAACCGTGAGCGGAGCATGTGCCCGGTATCTCCGTTTAGACTCCTCTGGATGCGCGTTCATTCGTGTTCGTTCGCGGTTTCTCAAGTTCATGGGTCCGGCTGAGAGCAAAACCAAACGGTGAACTCCGCCCGGGCACATTCTGAGTGTGAGCTCCTGCTCCGTGGATTGGGCTCTCAGCTCTCGATTCTCGACTCGATGGGTCCGGCAAAAAGGCGCAGCGAAAACACAGAGGTCACGGAGGCCGCCGAGGAGGCAATGCCCGACCAAGGCGCCGCAAACGTTCACCCGTGAGGTGAGCGGGCGAGGAGAAATGTCGGCGTTGGGCGACAAATAGAGTTGAGGCATTGATTGCACAGTGACGGCAGGTGTGCCTATTGGGCGGCATGCAACCGTCGCGCCGCCCCCGCGCTTCGTGTCATCCACGCCCGGCTACCCGAGCGTGGCACTACCCTTCGCCCGACCTTCCGCGTGTTCTGCTGCGCCCACGCTGAGGAGACTCAAGAACCAAACATGCCATGACCGCCGCCAGCCCCACCAAATTGTTCGCCCACCCGGAGCATTCGCTCGCGCAACACCTCGCCGATGTCGCCGCACTCGCCCGCAGTCACGCCAAACACTTCGGCAGTGAGCGCCACGCCGAGCTTGCTGGTTTACTCCACGACCTCGGCAAGGCCGATTCGGAATTTCAAAAACGGATCCTCCATGCCACCGATAAATCAAGAGACGACGGCGAAAAGCGCCCGCATGCCCACCAAGGAGCCGCTCTCGCTCTGGCGCACCAGCTCTGGCCGGTCGCGTTTGCCGTCAACGGTCACCACGCCGGTTTACATAATCGTCCGGCCATTCAGCAGCTCCCGACGAAACGGGCACTGACCGCCGAGGAAATGCAGCGGGCACTCGCCGAGATGGGGATACCGCCAGGTCAGCCTTGGCCCATTGCTCTCTCCGAAAAAACCCTGCCCGACTGGCTGGAGATTCTCCCGTTTTCCACCGCTGAGGAACGCATCGCGAAAATGCGAGCTGTCGATTTTTATACGCGGATGCTTTTCAGCGCGTTGGTCGATGCTGACCGCCTCGACACGGAAAACGCCAACTCCTCCGCCGGTTCGCAGGCAAATTCACTGAAGCGCAAGTCGTGGCGTTTCGGCGCGGCGGCCCTCGCCGCGGACGGAGCTATCGCCTCGCTGCAAGATGCACTCGACGCCGCGCTCACCGACCGTGTCGCAATCGCGAAAGTCAAAAATGCTTCCGACACTGTGCTGACCGTCCGTGCCGAAGTTCTTGCCGCCTGCCGCAACCGTGCCGCGTCGCCGCGTGGCGTCTTCTCGCTGACGGTGCCGACCGGTGGCGGCAAGACCCTTGCCTCTATGGCCTTCGCTCTTGCTCACGCCAAGGCCCACGGTCTCCGCCGCATCATCGTGGTGATCCCGTATCTCAACATCATCCAGCAGACGACCAAGGAACTGCGGGCAGTATTTCAGGACACGGATGCCGAATTTGTCGTGCTCGAACACCACTCG
>JBEANZ010000177.1:0-2583 GCA_041165185.1 Verrucomicrobiota bacterium
CGCGCTTCGAGCCGCCGGGTCTTCAGCACCTCCGCGTCTATTTTCTGTCCTTTTGGCATTCCCATACCGCCAGAGAGCAGAAAGATCAGCCTTTGTCACTTCTTTAGGTAAGTCTCAATAATATTCGCCGCGCGCAGGTGTTCGCCGTCATCGCGCCCCGCACCTGAGCGGCACGTCTCGCCGCAGGCGCAGCGGGCGACCGTCATTGTGCACCCGTGGCGCGCGTGGTGGTGGTTGGTGTCTTCCTGCCCGCGGTGCCGGAGGGTGGCGCGCGCACTCGCACGCATCGGAGCGCCGCGCACCGGGTGCCACAAGGCGCGAGGTCCGTCCGATCGCGGCCTGAGAAATATCGAAGGAGGAAATCCCGACCGGGTCAGTTGGCGGCTGCGTCGGTCGCGTTTGCCTCCGTCCCCCACCCGTTCCGTAGTGATCGTTTCCATCCGCCCACTCTACGCGCTCCGTTCGCTCGGCGGTAGCGGGTCGTTGGCCGGACGCTTACCGAGCCAGAACGAATCTATCCGGAGCTCAGCGCCGAGAGCTGAGAGCAAAACCAAACGGTGAACTCCGAATGGTCAGCTCCGAATCCGCGCCCCCGCTGGTTGGATCGAGCTCTCAGCTCTCGACTCTCAGCCGGACCAACGCGGTGGGAAACCACAGATGAACACAGATAGACACTGATTGAGAGGACGGCTCGAAGGAGCCGCTGAATAGACTGCGCACACCGTTTCGGGGGGACCACGTCGACCGCGCATCCCCCAAAACTCACTCGGGCAATTCGTGTTCATCTGTGGCCATCTGTGGTTCAACTGAATCGTTCCGGCTCAGCTTTCGACTCTCAGCCGGAGCGATGCAGCAGGAAACCACGGATGGACACGGATAGGCGCATATCCAGAAGGGAAACAGCCAACCTGCGTGGGCCGTTCGTCCTCCACCGTTCAGTGGCCTCGTTCCGCCGGTCGCATCGTCACAACCTCCTCTGAAATCCGTGTCCATCGGTGTTCATCCGTGGTTCAATTGAATCGGTTCGGCTCAGCTCTCAGCGCTCGATCGCACGAGTCCGATTCAGAACTGCAGGTGCTTCACCGTGAGGCCGCGGTTGAGGAGCTGTTTCAGCGACGCGATGCCGATCTTCAGGTGGTCGTTGACGAATTTCTCGTCGACCTGCTTGTCGCTCTCGGCGGTCTTCACGCCCTCGGGCGTCATCGGCTGGTCGGAGACGAGGAGGAGCGCGCCGGTGGCGATTTCGTTGAAGAAGCCGGTGGTGAAAATCGTCGCGGTCTCCATGTCGACCGCGATGACGCGGATTTTTTTCAGGTATTTCTTAAACGCCTCGTCGTGTTCCCAGACGCGGCGGTTGGTGGTGTAGATGCTGCCGGTCCAGTAGTCGCGGGCGTGATCGCGGATGGTGGTCGAGATCGCCTTTTGCAGGGCGAACGCGGGGAGCGCGGGCACCTCGGGCGGGAAGTAGTCGTTGCTCGTGCCCTCGCCGCGCACGGCGGCGATGGGGAGGATGAGGTCGCCGAGCTCGGCGCGGTGTTTCACGCCACCGCATTTGCCGAGGAAGAGGACGGCCTTGGGTTTGATCGCGCTGAGGAGGTCCATCACGGTCGCGGCCGTGGCGCTGCCCATGCCGAAGTTGATGATCGTGATGTCGCCGGCGGTGGCGCTCGGCATCGGCTTGTCCTTGCCGCGCACGGGCACGCGGTGCCACTGCGCGAAGAGATTCACGTAGCGGTCGAAATTGGTGAGGAGGATGTAGTCGCCGAATTCCTTGAGCGGCACGCCGGTGTAGCGCGGGAGCCAGTTGGCGACGATTTCGGTGCGGGATTTCATGCGGGCGACGAAAGCACGAAACGGGGGGAACACACGAAAAAGATGATCGGCGTTGCGGGCGGCGGGGCGGCGCGCAGGCTGCGCCGCGTGTCGCCCCGAAAACTCCGCGTGATTTCCGCGCTCGTGCTCGCGTCGGGCCTCGGCGCGGCCACGGCGATTTATTTTTTCGCGCCGCCGACGGCCGTGGATCCGTTGACGGGCGATCAGCTGGACCGGAAGAAGTTTCGCCATGAGCTGCGCGTGATGGGCGGCAACGCCAACGTCGTGGCGGCGGAGTTCATGGACTGGTTTGCGGGACTGTGGCAGGGGCGGTCGCTCGCGGCCACCGTCGCGGTGCTGACGGTGGCGGGCACGCTGGCGCTGCGGTTCGTCGCGCTTCGGCCGGAGCTGTGGGCGCCCATCGCGGCGGAAAAAATTTCGCCTCCCGGACCCGGGGCGGCGCCGAGATGAGGAAACGTGGAGGCGCGCCGGACAAGGGAGCTTTTGGTTTGCGGGTCGCGCCGCCGGGGCCGACAAAGCGGCGTGAACTTCCCCTCGTTGCCCCGCCGTCTCCTGATTCTTCCCGTGGTCGTCGCCTATGCGCTGGCCGCCGATGCGCCGCGCCCGCCCGCGCCCGCGGCGGTGCCGGCTGCCGTCGCGATCGCGCGGCCGTCCGCCGCTGAGATCGCGCAGGCGGAGCAGGCGATGCAGAAATTCCTCGCTCAGGCCGACACCGCCACGAAGGCCCTCGTCGCGAAGTATCCCGATCTC
>JBEANZ010000178.1:0-3451 GCA_041165185.1 Verrucomicrobiota bacterium
CGTGCTGTCTGCGGCGTCCCGCCGCAGATGGCTTGGGCGAGACGCCCAAGCCGACACGCGGGACGCGTGCGCTCCCCGGGAATTTCCGACCTCCCGCTCGAACTGGACGGCGCTTGGTGCATCGCAAATGGCTACTCGGCGGCGGCGCCGCCGCGCCGCGTGAGATTTCGCCGCACCCACGCCAACACGCGCCCGGAGAAACGTCCGAGCCCCAGCCGCCCGGAAACCCACCACGGCCCGACTCGCCACCACACGGGGCCGAATGCGATGGTGAGCAACGTCGTTTTCCACTCCGCCCGCGCCCCACGCGCGACGCTCACCGACGCCGCCAGCTCCGGCGCGACCGCCGCCAGCCGCGCGCGCGCCTCGCCGAGTAGCGTCCAATAGCGCCCATAAATCCACGAGCGCAGCCGCAACGGCATCACGCCGTATTCGAGCTGCCCCGAGTCCGCCCGCCGCGGGCCGAGCGGCCGAAACCGCGCGAAGTGAAACACGATCAGCGGCGCACCGTCGACGCGCGGCCCGCCGTCGCGCCACGCGTAGTCACGCCCCATCCAATTCCACGGTGCAAGATTCACCCCGGGATGCGCGCACTCGACCACGCCGGGGAAATTCTCCGGCCACGCATCCAAGTATTTCTGGTCCGCGTAGCGCTCCGACTCGACGCGGTCGTGGCACCACGCGAGGCAGCGCGCGCGCCAGTCATCGAGGATCGCGCGGCCGCTGGTGTTGTTGCGGAAGCAGAGGATGCCCACGTTGAACCGCCCGCGCGTTTCGAGGTGGCGCAGAAACTGCGGGAAGCGGTGACCGACGATGAGTGCGTTGCCCTCGCCCAGTTCGGAAAAAATCGGCGCCGGCTCACCGAAGAACGCCATGTCCGCATCGACGTAGGTGAGCACCACGATGTCCGCGTGACGCGCGAGCAGAAAGCGCGGCCAGCACGGCGAGAGCGTGAACACATACTCGACCCACGTGCGGTTCGCGCGCGCCGCCGCGAGCGCGGGATCGGCGGCCTCAAGCGTCGCGAGCGGCACGGCGCGGAGATCGGGTTCGCCGAGTTTCCCGAGGGCCGCGGCCGTCGCCTCGTCGAGCGCAAGCACCCATAGCACGGCCGTCGGATCGTGGCGGCGCAGCGAGAGCCAGAGCGCGAGGCCCTGCGCCGCGTAGCGCGCGTCGAAGTAGGTGCAGTAGTGGTTCACGCCGCGTCGGGCCGTCGCGTCGCGAGCACGACGTTGTCGAGGTAGAAGTCCGGGTTGCGCGGCAACAGCGCGCCGGCGACGGCGCCCGCGATGTTCACGGGCGCGATCAACGCGAGCTGCGCGGCGTGGTTGAGGCAGCGGGACTCGGAGCGCGTCGCCTTGTAGAGCCACGCGCTGGCGAGCTGCGCGAGCGCGCGGGCGTCGTCGAGGCTCTTGCGGTGCTCGTCGACCACGAAGCCCGAGCGCTCCAGCAGCGCCCGCAGCCCGAAGGACGAGTAACGCGCGTAGTCGAACGGTTGCTCGTGTTCGTCCCACACGAAGGGCACCGCGAGCAGGAGCCGCCCGCCGGGACGCAGCACGCGGCGGATTTCGCCGAGAAAATCTTCGGGCGTGAAAACGTGTTCGAGCACTTGCGAGCAGAGCACGGCGTCGAAGCTCGCGGCGGGAAACGGAAACGCGCGCCCGTCGTAAAACGCCTCCGCCACGCCGCGCGCGCGCGCGCCGGGCGAATCGATTTCGAGGCCGACGTAGCGCGTGGCGGGAAACAGAGCGCGATACGGTTTGCGCCCGCAGCCGACGTCGAGCACCTCGCCGCGCACCGCCGGCGCGAGCGCCGCGATCTCGCGCCACAGGCCGCGGCGCGCGTGGTAGAACGGGTTCACGGCCAGCCCGAGCCAGCCCGGCTGAAACTGCTCGCGCTCCACGCGCGCACGGAGTCGGGCGGCGAGACTCATGCGGAGCGGGTCAGGTGCAGGCCGCGAAAGGTCGCGCCGGGATAGTCGTCGAGCGCCGTCCATTCGGAGACAACGCGGTAGCGCGGCCCGAGCGGCCCGAGCAGTCCCGCGCGGTCGAAGAGCCGGCACGGATAGGCGCCGCCGAGATCGGCCGGGGGGCGTTGGACCGCGAGGCGCTCGCGGTCGTCGGTCGCGAACGACACGCGATCAAAGATCACGTGACGCAGCCCGGCCTCCGCCGCTTCGACCAGCACGGCGGCAGGTTGCTCAAGGTATTGCAGCACGCCCGAGCAGAGCAGCGTCGACGCCGGGCCGGCCCCGAGCGCGTCACGCAGTGTGGCGTGAAAACTCACCGTGCCATCCGCGAATTCGCGGCCCGCCGCGACAAAATGCGGTTGCTCGACGACGCGCCACCGCACGCTCGCGAGGTCGCGCAGCGCCGCGCGGTGTTGCCACCATGTGCTGCCGAGCGCGCCGCCGAAATCCACCAGCTCGAGCCGCCCGCCCTCGGCCGCCGCGATCGCGCGCAGCGCGGCGAGCAGCGGAGCGTTGGTTTCCGGCGCGGTGAACGCGACGCCGTCGCGCTCCCACAGCGCCCGACCGGCGGCGACCTCCCGCGTCGCGGCGATCACTTTTTGCAGCACGGCACCATCGTCGTAGCCGGCGGAGGCGGCGCGCGCGTCGGCCCACGTCGCGTAGTCCCCGGTGAACACCCGCCGCAGCCGGAAGTCGCGCAAGCGGCGCCGCGCACCGGCGGGCAGCAGGGCGCGCATGAAGGGTTTCAGGGTGGAGGGCGCCGGCACCGCGGCAATTTCCCCGTCGCGTGCGGCGATGGCAAGTGCTTCGTCGGCACCGTTCGCGGGCGCCGACGGCGCGGGCGCGTCTTCGCGTTTGTTTCCGTTTTCATCCGACCCGAGGCGGGACATCTCGTCCACGACTGGAGTTTGGCTCTTGTCGCAAATCCGCGTTCGCGTAGGGTCCGCGCGCCGGCTCGCCGGCGCCGCCTTCCTCTCACCACGCCGCCCATGTCCTGGAATTTCAAAGCCGTCTATTTCGAGATCGCCGGCATCTGCAACGCGAAGTGCGCCTACTGCCACTCCGGCGTCGACCGGCCGGCGCGCGCGCGCTTCGTCGATGTCGAGGTCTTCCGCCAGTCGCTCACGCGCCTGCTCGCGGAAAACGTTATCCCGGCCGGCGCGGTGATCAGCCTCTACAACTGGGGCGAACCCGTCCTCCACCCGCGCCTGCCCGCGCTCGCCGGCGTCATCAACGACCTCGGCCTCCGCTACGCGATGAGCACGAACGCCTCGCGCGTTCCGGCCATCGACGCCGCGTTTGTCGCGCGGCTCGACCACGTGATTTTCTCGATGCCGGGTTTCTCGCAGGACGCCTATGATCGCATCCACGGCTTCAAGTTCACCGAGATCCTCGCCAACATGGAGCGCATCGTGAACGAGTGCCGCGCGCACGGCTTCAAGGGCCGCTTCGCGATCTCCTACCACGTTTACAAGTTCAACA